>JAFEBC010000806.1 GCA_018266095.1 Deltaproteobacteria bacterium | reverse complement strand
GCGCCCGTGAGCGTGAACCCGGTGGCGCAGGTGCCCGCCGTGCCGTGCCCGCCTCCGCAAGCCGTCCCGCCCGCGCCGCTGCCGCTCGCCCCGCCGACGCCTGGCCGCCCCGAGAGGTCCTCGCCCGCGCCCGCCGAGGCCGCGCCGCGGAAGCCGCGCCCGTCCATGGTGATGACGCCCTCGACGTGCGCGCCGCCGTGCACGCGCAGGAACAGCACGCCGCCCGTCGAGCCGTCCCAGGCCTTGGCCGTGAGGGTGCCGCTCGGCGCCACCGTCAGCGTCGAGAGCTGCGGCACGCGCTGCACGACCACGTGCTGCGCCGACACGTTCTGGTCTCCGCCGACGCCATACGTGCCGCGCAGCGGTTGCGTCAGCGTGATCGTCCCACCGCTCACCGCCAGCACGCGCGCCGTCTCGTAGTTGCCCGCGTTCACGCTCTGGCCCGAGAGCCCCTGCGCGTCCCACACCAGGACCTCATCGCCGCCCGCGAGGCCCGCCGCGTTGCCCGCGACCGTGATGTTCGCGCCCGAGACGCTCGTCGCCACGAAGGCCGGCATGAGCTGCGTCCCGCCCGCCGCCGAGAGGTCGACCGTGGTGTTCGAGGCCACCGTGAGCGGCCCGTCGAGGCCCGTGCCCGTGTCGATCGGCGGCGAGGCCACCACCGCGCCCAGCGAGACGTTCCAGTCCGCCGTGGTCGCCGCCACGTTGCGCACGGCCGCGTTGCGGAACTCCTCCGCGATGAGCACGCCCGTGCTCGACGCCGCCGAGAAGGTCACGTTGGTGCTCGCCGCGCAGCTCCCGCCCTGCGCCAGCGCCGCCGTGAACGAGCCGAGCGCGTCGTTCACGCCCGTGGCCGTCGGCGCCTGCACCGCGAAGTGGACCCGGCCCCCCGAGGAGCGCACCTGCGCGCCCGCCCGCGTGGCGTCCGCGTCCGGCGACAGCAAGGTGGGCTGCCCGCCGCTCGACGACACGGTGATGGTGAAGAGCTGCCCATCCGGCAGCGGCTGCGCGTCGAGCCCCACGACCGGATCCGAGTACACCAGCACGCTCGACACGCCATCCATCGGCACCGACGCCGACGCCGTGTGCAAGGTCAGGTTCGTGCACGACCCGCCCGGATTGCACGCGCCCCCCGAGCACCCCGCGAGGCACGTCCCCTGCGGCGCCCAAGTGGTGATGCCCGGCCCGCCGCTCGCGCACTTCTGCACGTCCGGCCCGTTGCAGCGCAGGTCGCCGAGCTGGCAGTTCGCGTTGTTCGTCTGGCACGCGCCGTTCGCGCACACCTCGCCCTGCGCGCACGCCGTGGTCACGTAGCCCGAGCCGTACGCGTCGCAGATCTGCACGTTGGGGTTCCCGCTCGGATCGCAGCGCGCGGTGAACGGCGCGCACGCCGGCGACTTGCACCGCCCCGTGTCCGGGTTGCAGTGCGTGGCGCAGATCTGCACCAGCACCCACGCATCGCCCGCCGGCGAGCACTCCAGCGCCGCGTCGCCCTCGCACTCCTGCGCGCCCGGCGTGCAGGTCTGGGCCCTGCAGGCGCCCGCCGTGCAGCCCGTCGCGCAGGTGTCGACGCGCTCGTAGCTCAGCCCGTCCGCCGAGCACTGCTCGATGTCATTCCCCGAGCAGCGCTTGTTCCCCGGCTCGCACCCGCCCAGGTTCGACGGCAGCGCGCACCGCGACGCCGTGCACACGAAGCCCGCGGCGCAGTCCCCGTTCAAGAGGCACGCATCGCCGATGCCGCCCAGCGCCGGCGCCGTCTTGGTGCATGCCCAAGGCGCGAGGACCACGAGCGCCACCAGCACAATCCACCTGCCCATCGACACGATCACCACGGCCTCCGCCCCTGCGAATCAGCGACTGCGAATCCAAGCGCCCGCGACGCTAGAACACCGACTTCGAGCGATCGCCCACACCCTGCGACTTCTTCAGCTCCAGCGTGGGCTGCCCCGGCTGCGCCAGGCCCAGCCCGCGCGGCAAGAGCCACTGCTTGGGCACGCCCTTCGACACCAGATAGTCCACGATCGCCTTCGCGCGATCCTCGCCGAGCTGCAGCGCCGCCACCGCGTCGTCCGCGCTCGCGCCCAGGTCCAGCGCGTCGACGCGCACGCCCACGATCAGCGCCGCCGACAGCCCCGACAGCGCCTGCGCTAGCTCGTTCAAGGTGGCCGCCGCCTGCGGCACGAGCTGCGCACGCCCCGGCACGAACGCCACCCGCCGCGACAGCTCGGCGCCCGTCGCGCTCACCCGCGCCACCGGATCGCCCGCCACGCGATGCATGATCAGGTCCTTGATGCGCGTCTCGCCCGGCAGCAGATCCACCTTGAGCGGCTCGCCGCGATACCCCGGCGCCAGCGCCAGCACCACCCACGGCCCGTGCGTCAGCGCCATCGTGTACGAGCCCTCGAACATCTGCGGCTCGGCCGGCCCCGAGCTCGACCCGATGAGCGACACCTTCACCAGGACGCGCAGCGGCTCGCCGTCCTCACTGACGATCTTGCCCTTCACCGTGCAGTCCGCGAGCACCGGCTGGAGCTGCACCGTGATGCGCCGATCCTGCCCCACCACCGCCGTCACCGGCTGCGTGGTCGGCTCGAAGCCATCCTTCGCCACCGCCAACGTCAAGGAGCCCGGCATCGGATCGAGCCGCGCGCGCCCATCCGGCCCCGAGGTCGCCTCGAGATCCGGCGCCTCGAGCAGGCTCACCCACGCGCCGGGCACGGCCTGCTGCGTGCGCGCGTCCACCACCGTCAGCGACAGGCGCCCGTGGTCCACGGGGATCGGCGGCGCCGTGACCGACGCCACCCACGCCTCCTGCTGATCGTGGTCCGCGTTCTGCTTCACCTGCTCGAGGGACCTGCCCGCCGTGCTCGACGACGCCCCCGCGGGAGCGTTCACCTTGGTCACGCTCGCCACCTCGCGCGCCTTGGTGTCGTCGCTCCCGCCCAGCTCGCGCGGCTCGTCGTTCCAGCGCATCTCCTTGGCCCGCTGCGGCAGCTT
>JAFEBC010000805.1 GCA_018266095.1 Deltaproteobacteria bacterium | reverse complement strand
TGAACGAGCCCGTCTGCACGATGCCGTACGCGGGCATCACGCCGGCCGCGTGGTTCGCCAGCGCGCCCTGGAACGCGTTCAGGTGCGCATCGAGGTTCTTGCCCGGATACACGAGGAACTTGCCCTTCGCGAGCCGCCCGTCCCAGCCCGACGACGCCGCGCCCGCGCCCGGGAAGTGGCCCACGATCGCCGCCACGCTGGTGGTCGACGCGAGCGAGGTGCCCTGCAGGCCCTTCACGTACGCGCCCGCCAGCGCCGACACCGAGGCCGAATCTTCGCCGAACGTGAACTGGCTCCCGAACCAGCGCGGCTCGGTGGCGAGGTCCGCCGACGCCGAGAGCGCGAGCGTGATCCCGATGGCGCGGTACTCGGTCGCCACCACCTTGCCGTACGACTCCAAGAGCGTCAGGTCGCCCGTCGCGCCCAGGCCCGCCTCCTGCGGCCACTGCGAGAAGCCCGCCGCCTTCGCGCGCCCGTTGCCCGCGCTGTGGTTGGGCTCGCTCGAGAGCACGAAGGGAATCCCCAGCGCCGTCGCCTCGGCAGCAGCCTGCACGTTGTTCGCCCACGTCGCGCGCTTGGTCACCGTCACCGAGTTGGCCTGCGTGGCCGCGAAGCGCACGCCCGCGGTGATCTTGGTCTGCAGCGCCGTGGACACCGTCTGCACGCTCGAGGTCGGGTCGTCCGGCGTCGCGTGGATCATCAGCGCCAGCTTCTGATCGCTCGTCAGCCGGCCCACCAGATCCGCCGCGCGCTCGTCCGCGCTCCTGGTCCAGTCCTCATACGCGTCGAGCGTGCCGTTGCCGTTCGAGTCCTTGAAGTGGAGGCTCACCGTGCAGTTCACCGACGCGTTCCCGGCCACGCTCGCGAACGTCGCGTCCGCCGTGATCGTCGACTTGCTGCGCACGCCCAGCACCGGCTGCGCCGCGATGAGCGCGTTCTTCTTGGCCACGTTCTCGGCCTTGTCGCACTCCGCCGTCACAGTGCCACCGTCGGTGCCCGCGTCGCTCGTGCCCGCGTCCGTGCCCGCATCAGAGCCCGCATCCGCCGTGCCCGCGTCCGTCCCTGCGTCAGCGCCCGCGTCCGCCGTGCCGCTGTCCTCCGTCCCCGAATCGGCCGTGCCCGAATCCGCCGTCCCGCTGTCCGACGTGCCCGAATCCGTCCCGCCCGCGTCGTTGCCGCCCGCGTCCGTCCCGCTGTCGACGGCGCCGCTGTCCTGCGTGCCCGCGTCATTGCCGCCCGTCGTGTCGCTCCCGCCGCACGCGAGGACGCCGCTCAGTGCAAGGGCCAAACAGGGGAGGAGTCTCGTGGTCTTCATGTCCATCCTCAGCAGTCAGAACGATTCAGTCTCGAGCCATCGGAGCAGCGACGCCCGGGACCCTTCGGCAGGCCCCGGGCGCGCTCGATGCGCTATTGCGTGTACGTGGTCCCTGCGCCGAGCTTGAAACTTGGTGTCAGCGTGTCGGCCGGCACGTCCTCGTACTGCGCCGCGACCTCCGCGTCCGTACTCGGGATCTCCATCGGCAGGCGCGCGGTCCCGTAGTGGAACGCCGTCTGTCCCGGCGCCAGGTACGTGGGCTTGTTCTTGTTGAACACCACGTCCAGCACCGCGCGATCGAAGGCCCCGAACTCGACGATGAACGCGTCCACGCCCTTGGTGATCTGCGAGCCCGCGGCCGGCACGTAGATGTTCGCGTCGTTGGACACCAGCGGGTAGTAGTCCGGCGTCGAGGTGGTGCCGTGGTTGACGACGTCGTCGTCGAGCTTCAGGAGGCCGTTGATGAACGGCTTCACGATCGCCGGGCGATCCATGTGCATCACCAGCACGATCTTGAGCGTCGGGTTGGTGGCGGCGATCGGCGTCGAGGTGGCCGCGATCGGATCCCACTTCATGTACCCATCGCGGGCCCGCAGCGCGTCCAGCACCTTGTTGCGGCTCACCTTGGCCAGCGGCAGCTCGCTGTCGTTCGAGGTCCCCGGGAACGGCGCGTCGAACGAGAGCGGCACGCCCGCGTCGAGGCCCATGTACGCGCCCTTGCGCGCCACGATGCGGATGACGGCGATGTCGGCCGTGGTGATGTCGGTCGTCGCCGCGATGGCCTCCGTGGAGGTGCCCGCCGCCGCCGTGTAGTCGTAGTCGCCGAAGATGTCGGTGAGCGAGTCGATGGTGGTGGTGCCCGAGTGCCCCACGATGTTGTCGACGATGCCGTCGTAGTAGACGGTGATGGTGCCATCGCCGTTGGTGTCATCGATGGTCGACGTGCCCGACTTGCGCGTCGGATCGATGGGCAGGAACGCGTTGCCGCTCGCGTGATCGCGGTTGCGCAGGATGACCATCGCCATCTTCTGCGCGTTGAACCCGTTGGTGCGGCTCGCGACCGAGTTCACGTCCGTGATCCACGAGGTCTTGTTGCCCGCGATGGTGGTGTAGTCCGTGTACGGGTTCTCGAAGAGCCCGAGCTTGAACGACATCTCCAGGATCTTCGCCACCGCGCCGTCGAGCTCCGCGTCGTTGATGAGGCCGGCCTGGTACGCGAGCAGGATGCTGGTCGTCGAGTTGTCCTGGCCCTGCTGGTGCGCGCCCGCCTTGATGAACGCCGCGCCCTTCTCGGCGTTGCTCGCGTTCTCCAGGCCGTAGTTCTTGCTGGAGATGACGCCCCAGTCCGACGAGATCATGCCGGTGAACCCGAGCTCGGTCTTGAGGAGGTCCGTGATGATCTCCTTGCTGTAGACCGAACCGACCTGCAGCGGGTCGTACTGCCACTGGTTCTTGAAGATGCTGTAGCAGGGCATCACCGCCGCCGCGCCCGCCGCCACCGCCGCGCGGAACGGATAGACGTGCTGCAGGAAGTTGTTGCCCGGGAACACGTTGTAGCGGCCCGAGACCGAGTGGCTGTCCATGCCCTGCTGGTCCGCGCCCGCGCCCGGGAAGTGCTTGAGCGTCGAGGCGATGCCGCCGCCCTTCAAGCCTCCGTCCCCGACGCCCTGCATCCCTTGAATGAACGGCACCACCATGTTGGCCACCGCCACCGGGTTCTCGCCGAAGGTGTTGTTCACACGCGCCCACCGCGGCTCGGTGGCGATGTCGGCCTGCGGGCCCAATTCCCAGCGCAGACCCAGGCCACGGTAGTCGCGGCGGATGGCGTCGCCGGCCATCTTGGCGATCGCCGGATCATTGATGGCGCCGATGCCGAGCGGCTGCGGCCACTGCGAGATGAGGCCGTTCAAGCTCGAGTTGCCGGTGCCGCCCGTGCTGCTCGCGCCGCCCATCGCCATCACGCCGGCCGCGTTGATGTTCATCGAGAACCCGTGCGACGGATCCGCGGTGACGATGAAGGGGATGCCCAGCGGCTGCGACTCCGCGAGCTCCTGGATGTTGTTCATGTACTTGGCCGTCTGCGCCGCGGTGAACTGCGTGCTGATGCGGTCGAGCGCCTGGCGCACGTTGTTCGTGACCACCAGCGTGATCACGCTGGCCGAGAGATCACCCGTGGCCGAGCCGCTGCCGATGGTGCTCGACTCGTACATCAAGCCGATCTTCTGGTTCAGCGTCATCCGCGAGACGAGGTCCTTGGCGCGGCAGATGTCCGAGAGGCGCCAGTCCTCGTACGGCTGGAGCGCGCCGTCCTTGCTCAGGTCCTTGAACTTGAGCCCGTTGATGGTGAGGATCGTGGCCGGCGTCGAGGAGGTCTGCACCTGCGCGATGGCGATCTCCGGCTGCACCGTGTTGACCTGCACCGTGCACGGATCGATGGCCGCGCCCGCGCAGAGCCCGCCCTGGCACGTCTGGCCGAAGGGGCACGAGCCGTTCAGGTTGCTGGTGCTGCAGAGCGAGCCCGTGGCGACGCACGTACCGCCCGAGCAGGTGTTGCCCACGGCGCACAGGCCGTTGGGCACGCTGTTGCTGCAGAGCTGATCGGTCGCGATGCAGCCGCCGCTGAAGCAGGTCTGGCCCGGCGAGCAGATGCCCGACAGGTTCGTCGCGCTGCACAGGCTCTGCGCGCTCGCGCACGCGCCGTTGAAGCAGACCTGGCCATCGTCGCAGATGCCGTCCGTGTTCTGGTCGCTGCAGAGGTTCGTGGTCAGCACGCAGCCGCCGCCGAGACACGTCTGGCCCGAGGGGCAGGTGCCGCTGGTGTTCGACGGGCTGCACGCGCTCGTCGGATCCACGCAGGTGCCCGCGCTGCACACCTCGCCCGGCGCGCAGATGCCGGTCGTGTTCGTGTTGCTGCAGAGGCTCGCGCTGTTGATGCACCCGCCCTGAAAGCAGGTCGAGCCCGAGGGGCAAGAGCCCGCGCTGTTGGTCGGGCTGCACAGCGAGGCGTCCACCACGCACGCGCCTGCGACGCAGGCCTTGCCCGCCGCGCACAGCCCGCTCGTGTTGGTGGCGCTGCAGAGGTCACTCGTCAGCACGCAGCCGCCGGACAAGCACGTCGTCCCCGAGCCGCAGGTGCCGGTCAGGTTCGTCGGGCTGCACAGGCTCGACGACGCCACGCACGCGCCGTTGAAGCAGGTCTGCCCCGAATCGCACTTGCCGTTCGGATAGCTCTGGCTGCACGCCGGGATCACTTCCGTGATCGTGTTGTTGACGGTGTCCGAGCCGCCGCACGCCGAGAGCGCGGCGAGGCCCAGGAGCAGTACGGCGAAGGCCGTGGGACGACACTGCAGGATTCGACTCATGTGAGCCTCCAAGGGCACTCCCTCGCGTGGGGGAGCAGTCGGGATGGCCAGGCGATCGAGGTGTTGAGGCTGTGGACGAAGGCTGGTGACGCGCCAAAAGGGGAAAGTCGCCGCGCTCTAGAGCAAGCGCCGTGCCGCGAGCGTTGCGCGAACGATCCCCTCGTCTACGCGCCGCGCCATGCTCGTAACCACCGGTACGCTTTTGGTACACGTGTACGGTTTGCAGGCATGACGCACGCCGACTCGCGCTCTCGCCGCAATCTCGTCGCAAGACGCGCAACCCTTGCGCGCCGGACTACTCCACCGGCTCGGCGCCGCGCATCCCGAGGTGCAGCATCCGCGAGTAGAGCAGGGCGCGCCGGATGCCGAGGAGCCGCGCCGCCTGCGCCCGATTTCCCTGCGCGCGCGAGAGGGCCAGCTCGATGAGCTCGCGCTCGAAGCGCTCCAGGTTTTCGCGCAGATCCAGGTTCGTCAGCTCGGAGGCGACCGGCATCTGCCAGGTGGGCACGTCCGTGGCCTGCTTGGACGTGCCGAGATCGAACGCGGCCTCGTCGAGCACCTCCGCCGTCGACATCACGCACGCGTTCTCCAGCACGTGACGGAGCTGCCGGACATTCCCCGGCCAGCCGAACGACACCAGCCGGTTCATCGCGCCCTCACTCAGCGCCCGCGACGACCGCCCCGCGCGCCGCAGGAACGCCTGCACCAGGAGCGGAATGTCCTGCTTGCGCTCGCGCAGCGGCGGCACCTCGATGCGCAGCACCGCGAGCCGGTAGTAGAGGTCTTCGCGCAGCCGCGAATCCGGCTGCCCCGGCTGCACATTGCGCGACGTGGCCGCGATGATGCGCGCCTTCGACTCCATGCGCGTGCTCCCGCCGACGCGCTCGTACCCGCCGTCCTCCAGCACGCGCAAGAGCTTGGTCTGCAGCGGCAGGTCGAGGTCCGCGATCTCGTCCAGGAACAGCGTCCCATCGCCCGCCAGCTCGAAGCGCCCTTCGCGCCGCGCCACCGCGCCCGTGAACGCGCCGCGCTCGTGTCCGAACAGCTCGCTCTCCACCAGCGACGGCGGCAGCGCGGCCAGGTTCACCGCCACGAACGGCTTGTTCGGGTGCGCGTTGTCGTGGATGGCCCGCGCCACCAATTCCTTGCCCACGCCGCTCTCGCCCGTGATCAGCACCGGCACCGGGCTCGCCGCCGAGCGCCCGATCGACTTCCACACATTGAGCATCGCGGGGCTCGCGCCCACGAGCTGATTTCCCTGGTTCGCCTCCGGCACGCGCACGCTGGTCGGGTGCACCTTCACCGCGCGGTCGAGCAGGTTCAAGAGCACGTCCAGCTCGAACGGCTTGGTCAGGTACTCGAACGCGCCCGCCTTCATCGCGCGGATGGTGCGCTCGCTGTCGCCGAACGCGGTCACGATGATCACCGGGAGCTGCGGCACGTCCTTGCGCAGGTCCTCCAGCAGATCGAGCCCGTCGCCGTCCTTCAGGCGGATGTCCACCAGCGCCGCGTCGAACCCCTCGGCGTCGAACAGGCGGCGCGCGTCGGCCACGCCCTCGGCGGTCTCCACTTCGTACCCCGCGTCGGCCAGGTTCTGGGCCAGCGAGAAGCGGATGACGCGATCGTCTTCAGCGATGAGGATGCGCGGCAAGGTCCGGCTCCGGCGCGCCCAGCGGAAGGGCGACAGTGAAGGAAGTGGTGAAGTTCATGCGCGCATACGTGAGCCGCCCGCCTTGGGCCGCCACCAGCGCGCGCGAGAGGAAGAGCCCCAGGCCCGTGCCTTCGGACTTGAGCGTGAAGAAGGGCTCGAACAGCTCCGATTCGCGCTCGGCCGGCACGCCCAGGCCGTCGTCCTCGACCACGATGCGCGACTCGTGCTCGTCGGTCTCCAGACGCACCCGCACGCGCCCGCCCGCGGGGCTCGCCTCGATGGCGTTGCGCAACAGATTGTCCACCACGCGCGTGATGGTGTCCGCGTTGCAGTCGACCAGCGCGCCGCCCGAGCGCGAGAGCTTGACCTGCTTCTCCGCGGCCACCGCCTGCGCGTGCCGCAGCCGCTCGTCGACGAGCCGCGCCAGCTCCAATTCGGTCTTGGCCTCGCCGCCCGTCCGCGACACGAGCAACAGCGAGCCCACCACGCGGTCGAGCCGCGCGATCTCATCGAGGCACGTCTGCACATCGCGCGAGGCCCGCTCGTCCAGCCCGCGCCGCATCAGCCCCTGCAGGGTCAGCTTGATCCCCGTGATCGGATTGCGCACCTCGTGCGCCACGCCCGCCACCACGCGCCCCAGGCCCGCGAGCCGCTTGCCCCGCGCCAGATCGCGCTCCAGCGCCTGCTCGCGCCACCTGGCTTGCTGCAGGTGATCCGCGAGCGAGCTCTGCCCCTGCGCGATGCGCGCCAGCTCCGCCGCGGCCGCCAGCCCCGACTCCGGCTCGGTCGCCTTCAGGTACTCCTGCATGTCCGTCTTGAGGTTCTCCGAGCCCGGCCCGAACACCGCCTGCACGCCCGTGCCCACGACGACCACGCCCGACGCGCCCATCGACTTCAGCCGCTCCGAGTCCACCCGCGACGGGTCGCGCACCGCGATGCGCAGGCGCGTCACGCACGCATCGAGCCCCGTGATGTTGTCCTCGCCGCCGAACGCCAGCACCAGCTCGCGCGGATGCTCCGAGCCCGGCGGCAGCCCGTCCTTCACCACGGGCGCAGCGGGCCGATCGCGCCCCGGCGTCATCAGGTCCCACTTCTGGATCGCGAAGCGGAAGATCCCGAAGTACGCGAGCCCGTACAGCGGCCCCACGAGCAGCACGGGCACCGTCCCCGCGCCGCCGCGGCCGAGCACGTTGAACATCACGAAATCGATCGCGCCTTGCGAGAACGTGAACCCCAGGTGCAGGTGCAGCGACGCCGCCACGAACTGCGAGGTGGCCGCCAGCACCGCGTGCACGAGATAGAGCAGCGGCGCCGCGAACAAGAACGCGAACTCGATGGGCTCGGTGATGCCCGTGAGGAAAGACGTCAGCGCCGCCGACACCATGATCCCGCCGACCTTCAGGCGATTCTCGGGACGCGCCGCGCGCCACATCGCCAGCGCCGCGCCGGGCAGCCCGAACATCTTGAAGAAGTAGGCCCCGCCCAGGACGCCCGCGCTCGGATCGCCCGCGAAGAAGCGCGCGATGTCCCCGTGCACCACGCGCCCCGTGGCGTCGGTGTACGAGCCGATCTCGAAGAAGAAGGGCACGTTCCAGATGTGGTGCAGCCCGAAGGGGATGAGCAGCCGCTCGCCGAAGCCATACAGCGTCGCCGCCGTGCGCGGATCGGTGACCGCGGCCCAGTGCGAGAACGCGTTGATCGCCGACTGCACCGGCGGCCACACCACCGAGAGCAAGACGCCCAACACCATCGACGAGAGCCCCGTGGCGATGGGCACGAAGCGCTTGCCGTTGAAGAACGCGAGGTACTGCGGCAGCGACACGCGGTGGAAGCGGTTGAACAGGAACGCCGTGAGCGCCCCCGCGAGGATGCCGCCGAAGACGCCCGTGTCCATCGACTGCACGCCGAGGATCGCCCGCGTCTCGAGGTGCCGCGCCGTGGCCATGCCGCCCAGCGTCGCCAGCATCACCGCGTACCCGATGGCCGCGCTGATGGCCGCCACGCCCTCGTTCTTGGTGAACGCCAGCGCCACCGCCGTGGCGAACAAGAGCGGCAGGATGCTGAAGATCACGCTCCCCGACAGCTCGAGCAGGCTGCTCACCGTCGGCGGCAGCACGGAGAAGTGCGTCGCCCCCACGCCGAGCAAGAGCCCGGCGATCGGCAGCACGGACACCGGCACCATCAGCGCCCGGCCGACCGTCTGCAAGAACTCGAAGGAGTGTCCGCGCGTGCGTGCGCGGGCCAACGGATTCCTGGTCAAGACGACGCTCGCCTCTCGCCCCACCCGCGACTTCGGGCGAAGGTTTAACACCGAAAAGCGGGCGCGGATCATGACGCGGTGTGACTTCAAGCGCGCCACGATCGCTGCGGTTCAACAGGTAGGGCCGGAGGGGCTCGAACCCTCACGCCATTTCTGGCCGCGGATTTTAAGTCCGCTGCGTCTGCCAGCTTCGCCACGGCCCCACGACGTTCACGGGGCTACCGTAAGCGCTCGTCCTTCTTCCCTTGCGCCATCTGCAGCACCTGCACGAGCTGCTCCATCAGCTTCTCCGCCGGCATCGTCGCCTGGTTGCCCAAGAGGATGTCCGCGCGCGCCAGCATGTTCGTCGGCAGGATGAGCCGCTCGGCCATGCGCAGGAGCTGGTAGCAGGCCCACACGAGCGTGATGGTGATGAGCCCGTGCAGCCCCACGCGCGCGAGGTCCAGGTTCGTGAACGTGCCCGCGTTCCGCTCGGCCAGCGCGCGATCGACCGACCACAGCGAGAACGCGCCGATGCCCAAGAGCAGCACGATCGAGAACACACCCAGCGCGTACCCGGATTTGCGCCGGAACCGCGCGATCTCCACGTCCTGCTCGGAGGGCTTGTGCAGGGCCTCCACGCGCTCCGGCGTCGGCAGCGGCGCGGGCGCAGGCGAGAGCGCGGCCGGCAGCCGCTCGAGCGGTCCCTTCAGATCTGGCAGGTCAGTGCTCATCGCGGTCCGTTGGATCGAGCGCTACAGGTTGTCCCACTCGTCGAGCCGCCGCCGCATCATCCGCAGCGACACCATGAACTCCTGCGCCAGCGCCTCCTCCTGCGCGCGCCCGGCCCGCTGGATGGCAGTGTGCAGCATCCCGATGGGCACGAGCAGCTTGCTGGCGAACTGGTTGGCCTCGCGCTCCTTGGCCCCGCCCTTGAACGCGGGGTTGTCGCGCCACTCCTGCCCCAGCGGGTGCAGCATCAGGTGACCCAGCTCGTGCGCGATGGTGAACCGCTTGCGCATCGGGTCGTCCTCGCGCCGCACCCAGATGGTGGCCTTCTCCTCATCGCTGCGCAGCGCCCCCGACCAGCCCGGCTCGGACGCCGCCGCGACCTCCACGTCCAGCCCCTGCGCGATGGCCAGCACGTCGATGGGCGGCCCCGCGATCCCGAACGCCGACAAGAGGTCCGCGGGCTCGATGCGCCCCGAATCCCTGAAGCGCTTCCATCGCGGCACGCCGGACATGGGGGAGACTCGCTCCTCAGAGGGTATTCGGGTCAGCTTCTGTTCCAGATCGGTACGGGTCGGCACGATAGCACGCACCATTGCACAGGGGTCTGACATCGGGCCGATGTGCCTGAGGCAACTTCCAACAACCTCTACGCGTTGAAAGCATTTGCTTTTCCCGGGCCTTCACGGCCGTTCCATCGAGCCCTTCATTCTCGTGGCGCCTCGCGCGGTCCTGGTGCTAGAACGCTCCCCCCGCACGTCCGGGGTCGTTTCATTTCGCACATCAGAGGCCGCACATGCTCGACGCAGTCGCCAAAGGGTTTCGCGCCGCCAAGAACAAGCTCACCGGCAAGGCGGAGCTGACCGAGGCCAACATCGACGACGCCCTGCGCGACATCCGCGTGGCGCTGCTCGAGGCCGACGTGGAGTTCAACGTCGCCAAGCGCTTCCTCGCGCGCGTGAAGGAGAAGTCGCTCGGCGAGGTGGTGCAGCTCAAGGCCAAGGACGAGAAGGGCCGCCTGCTCGCGGTGCAGCCCGGCGACCACTTCATCAAGATCTGCCACGACGAGCTCGAGGGCCTGATGGGCCCGGTGGACACCTCGCTGGTGCTGCCCAAGCCGGGCTCGGCGGGCGAGCGTCCCGCGGGCATCATGATGGTCGGCCTCCAGGGCTCCGGCAAGACCACCACCACGGCCAAGCTGGCGAATTTCCTCATCAAGCAGGGCCGCAAGCCGCTCTTGGTCGCCGCCGACATCTATCGTCCGGCCGCCATCGAGCAGTTGCAGCAGCTCGGCGCCAAGCTCGACATCCCCGTCTTCACCGAGGCTGGCATCAAGCCGCCCGAGCTGGCCAAGAAGGCGCTCGCGCTCGCAGGCCAGAAGGGCCGCGACGTCATCCTCTACGACACGGCAGGCCGCCTCGCCATCGATGAAGAGATGATGGTCGAGCTCGAGCAGGTCAAGGCCGAGGTCAAGCCGGAGAACATCCTGCTCGTCGTCGACGCCATGATCGGCCAGGACGGCGTCAAGACGGCGGCCGAGTTCGATCGCCGCCTGGGCCTCTCGGGCTTCATCCTCACCAAGCTCGACGGCGACGCGCGCGGCGGCGCGGCCCTCAGCATCAAGGAAGTCACCGGCAAGCCCATCAAGTTCCTCGGCATGGGCGAGACGGTGGACAAGCTCGAGGAGTTCCGTCCGGAGGGCCTCGCGTCCCGCATCCTCGGCTTCGGCGACATCGTCGGCCTGATGAAGGACTTCGAGGGCGTCGTCGACGAGGACAAGGCGGAGGCCGACGCCGAGAAGATCCTCTCGGGCAGCTTCAACCTCGAGGACTTCGTCGAGCAGATCAAGCTGGTCAAGAAGATGGGCTCGGTCGGCGATCTCCTCGAGAAGTTCCCCATCTTCGGCGAGCTGCCCGAGGGCGTGAACTTCGACGACAAGGAGCTCGTGCGCGTCGAGGCCGTCATCGGCTCGATGACGAAGTCGGAGCGTCAGTACCCCGAGGAGTTCTTCAAGATCTCGCCGCAGGGCCAGCTCACGCTCGGCCTGACGCGCATCCAGCGCATCGCCAAGGGCTCCGGCCAGCACCCGAATCAGGTCCTGGGCCTCCTGCACCGCTTCTTCGGCATGCAGAAGGTGATGAAGCAGATCGGCGGCGGCCCCGGCGGCGCGGGCATGGGCCTGCTCTCGCGGCTCCCCGGCTTCCGTCAGCTCGCGCAGCTCAAGGCAATGAAGGGCATGGACCCCTCGGAGCTCGCGGGCATGTTCGGCATGCCGGACCAGATGGGCGGCCCGATGCCGATGCCGGGCGGCAAGGGTTCGCACCAGGCCGCGCTCGCTCGGGCGCGCCTGATGGGCTTCAATCAGCAGCCGACGCGCGTCATGTCCGACGAAGAGAAGAAGCGCCTGCGCGACAAGAAGAAGGCGGAGCGGCAGAACAAGAAGAAGGCGCGGAAGAACAAGCGCTAGGCTCCCAGGCCAGACCGAGGTCGGTGCCCTCAAATTCGGTGCTTGGCACCACCTCGAAGCGCCCGGTACAGTATCGCCCGCTGCTGCCCGTCAAGCCGCACCCAACATCACCACGCCGGGGAATCCAGATGACCCGCTTCGCACGAACGCTTGCCCCTTGGTCGGCCGCACTGGCCGCTTTGTTCCTGACCGCTTGCGGCTCGAGCGTCGAGGTCCCGTCGAGCTTCTCCACGTGCGCTGATCCCAAGGTGCTCTGCATCGACACGTCGGGCGCGGCCACCTGCCACGATCTGACCGTCGAGACCGACAACTGCGGCGCCTGCGGCAACGTCTGCCCGGTCCCGCTCAACGGCGGCGCGGCGGCCTGCTCGGCCGGCAAGTGCGTCCCGTCGTGCACCGGCGGCGCCACCTGGCAGCTCTGCAACGGCGTCCCGGCGAGCGGCGGCTCGACCACCACGCTGCCCGACGGCGGCACGGTCACCACCGGCGGCGGGGGCGCGGCGCAGCTCTCGTGCACCGACACCGCGACTGACTTCCAGAACTGCGGCGCCTGCGGCACCGTCTGCAAGGTGACCGAGTCGTGCCAGGGGGGCACGTGCCAGCCGAAGAACACCGATCCGAACGCCGGCACCACGCTGTGTGACATCGAGGCCGACGGCGGCACCATCTACCACGACCTCAACATCGATCCGGCCAACTGCGGCGCGTGCGGCCACGCCTGCGCGGCCACCGACATCTGCCAGAGCGGCGAGTGCAAGCCCTGCGGCGTCGCGGTCTGCAACAACACCTGCGTCGACACCAAGACCGACCCGAACAACTGCGGCGCCTGCGGCAACGTGGTCACCACCGGCGGCTGCGACAACGGCACGCCGCGCGCCTCGATCGACGGCGTGTTCGGCCTGCCTGCCTCGACGGGCAACGTGCCGGGCAGCCCGTCCACGTCGTTCACGCAGTACATCACCATCTCGTCGGCCACCCGCATCGCCAAGGTCCAGTTCGAGTACAAGTGGGCCACCACCACCACCTACACGGTCATCTCCGACGCGAACTTCGCGGGCGCCTCGGCTGAGCAGTCGCCCGCGGATTGGTACGTGAACATCCCGATCCCGGCCGGCTCGACGGCCGGCACCTCGTTCGCGATGCGGGTCACGGCGATCGACGAGCTCTACCGCCCCGAGCGCGGCGACGCGCCGGACCACTTCAAGCAGTTCACCTTCTCCGGCACGGTGGTCTCGCCCACCGCGGCCATCTCGGCGGCGCCCACCATCAAGTACGGCGGCAACGCCTTGAGCACCACGGGCGCGAACATCTCCTGGGTGCCGCTCAACGCCGCCTCGCCGCTGCACATCGAGGCCGGCCTCTCCAGCGGCAGCTCGCTCACGGTGAAGAAGATCGAGTTCCGCGTGAACGGCGTCCCCAACAAGGCCAATCAAGTGGACGTGGTCGACGGGCAGAACTCGTCGATCGACATCGCGCCGAACCTGCTCGGCTCGGGACACCTCCTGCAGATCACGGCGGCCGCCATCGACATCTGGGGCAACGCCATCGCGGTGAGCCCCGCAGCGTCGATCAGCATCGGCGCGCTGGCGCCGCAGCCCGCGGTCTCCGGCTATCCGAACGGCAGCTCGCCGCCGATCATCACCAAGGGCACGGACAACGTGCACTACATCTACACCATGGGTCCGATCGCGGCCGGCGGGTCCGGCCTGTTCGCGCAGCCCGCTGACACGCCCTTCCTGCAGACGGCGAGCAACGCCGCGATGCTCGGCTCCGGCGTCGGCTCGGACACGTTCCTCTCGGATCAGATGTACCCGACGGTCGACGGCACCGGCGTCCTCGTGATCAAGAAGGACGGCAGCGCCATCGAGCGTGTGGACGCGATCGCGGCCATCAAGGCCGCCTATGTCGGGCCTCCCCCGGCTGGTGGCTTGGCCAAGTGGACGGCCATCGAAGCCCAGGGCATCTCCAAGGTCGCGCTCGGCCTGACCGAGGGCGGCTCGAGCGGCCACCTCTTCTTCGCGCACGGCGCCGCCACCGACACGTCGGACACCGCGCCGGTCGACGCGGGCGGCACCGTCCATCAGTTCGGCAACACCCGCATCCAGCAGACCGACGCGGGCGCGCTGGCCGCCTTCGTGGACAACGCCTCGTCGGGGCCGCTCGTGGCGCTCTGGCATCCGGCGATCACGGGCAACGGCCTGAGGACGTTCGGCACCGTGGCGGGCTCGACGGCGTTGAGCCTGCAGGTGTTCCCGGGCGGCGAGATGATCTGGGAGTACGCCAACTCGGGCGGCTTCCACTTCCTGGGCGCCGCGTACTTCGACGGGACGAACCAGCCCATCACGCTGGCGTCGGCCATCCCGTACGGCGCCACCACCTCGGCGAGCGCCAACCTGGCGGCGAACTTCTTCGTGCCGCGCCCGGGCGTGATCGTGGGCCGCATCCCGTCCACCAAGGACGACACGCAGTTCGAGCTCCTCGAGATCAACCTGCTGGCGGCGACGCCCACGTTCTTCCACCCGGCGCCGTACAACAACCCGGTCTCGCAGGACACGGGCAACAAGCTGGACGTGAACTCGATGTCGTCGGGTTCGGGCGTGAACACCGCGCTCAACGGCGTGGCCCAGCGCAGCGGCGGGGCGGCGGTGTTCACCACCTCGGACGATCGCACCAAGGTCCTCTTCGGCACGCGTGACACCGTGGAGAACCCGGTCCGGCAGCTCTACGGCGTGTGGATCCTCGACCTGGCCACGGGCACGGCGAGCAACATCTACAAGTCGGAGAACCTGCTCTCGGGCGCGTTCCGGCCTCACTTCGTGCGCGCGGCCTCGAGCTGGACGCCGGAGCAGACGCTCACGGGCGCGGTGAACGCGGTGGTCTTCTGCGAGTCGCTGCCGGTCTACAGCGGCGGCATCACGCAGACGTACTTCTTCCGCCCGTTCTTCCAGACCTACGACGGCTTCCCCACCACCGCGCTGCCGTCGCCGGTGCAGCTCGCGCCCAACGCGTACTCGCAGCTCAACTTCCTGGGCGCCACCTCGCTCTTCACCGAGACGGCCGCGGGCAAGGCCGTCATCTACGCGAACGGCACGGGCGAGGGGCCGATCGACCTCTACCAGGGTACCTTCAACAGCACGGGCGCGACCCGCGTGATGCGCGACATCACCGGCTTCGTCACCCGCGAGGACAAGGCCAAGATCCTCATCGGGCGCGGCGACGGAACGCTCTTCGCGGGCGACCTGTCGAACGGCGTCTCGAACCTGCAGCCGATCCTGGGCGACATCGTCACCTCGCAGTTCCCGCTGGATGGCTCGCCGCTCTTCGGCTTCACGCCCGACGGCACGCACGCGTTCGCCTTCGTGGACATGAAGCTCGTCCCCACGCCGGACTACTTCGACTTCAACATGAAGTTCAACACGTTCGCGGGCTCGCCGATCAGCTTCACGCTGGGGGCGTACTACTTCTCGGGCATCCTCGTCACCGTGGACCTGGCCACCGGGGCGCGCACCGACTGGGGCCGCGCGTTCACGTACGGGCCGGGCCTCGACACCGGGTTCCTCTCGAACGCGGGCCTCGTGCTCGGCAACGAGACCATCAGCAACTACACCTCGGTCAGCCGCTTCTTCGAGGCGGCGGCGGCCTCGTCGCTCACGCACACCGACACCAAGCTCTTGGCTCCCTCGACGGTCCAGTCGAGCTTCATCTCCATCCACAGCTTGGACGGCGCTGAGGTCTACCTGGCCAACAACGGGAACCAGGCGGCGAGCGGCATCGTGCGGTCGGACGGCCACGTGTACCCGACGCCCAACCTGAACGCGAACCAGGGCAACGTGTACCAGTGGGACTACGCGACCTACTCGCCCTTCGGCGCGCCCATCGGCACCTGGCTGCCGAACTGGGCGGTCGTGACCACGGGCGGCGCGCACACCTCGTACAAGAAGTTCGGCGGCGCGACCTACGACCCCGAGCACGTCATGTTGACCATCTCCAGCGGCGGCCTGTCGTCGACGCCTTCGCTCCAGACCAACCTGACCAAGTTCCTCACCGACCGCTCGGAGCTGATGTTCAACTCCAAGGGCAACGACGGGTTCTACTACCTGATGAGCATCCCGGGCCCCGGCGGCACGGCGCTCAAGCCGCCGGTCCAGTAGCGCGACCAGAAGTCCGGCAGTTCACAGACGAATCAAGCCGGGGCCGGTGCGGGGAAACTC
>JAFEBC010000804.1 GCA_018266095.1 Deltaproteobacteria bacterium | reverse complement strand
GCAGATCGACGAGCTGACGAAGGACGCGCCGGCGGTGCCCGTGGTGGACAGCGGGCCGATCGCGGCCAAGGTCGAAGAGGCGCCCCAAGCGCAGGCCTGAGCCCAAGATCACGCGACACTGCAACTGCTTCACAGGAAGGAAAAAAGTAAGGGAGGTTCGCCTTGGAATCTGGCGGCACGCCCTTCCTTCTTTCCTTCCTGTGAGGCTTTGTCTTGTCGTTCTGCTGGCGCGCGCCTCTCCTGCCACGTAACTTGTCCCCGCCGCACATCGGATCGAGGAGTCACTCGTGCACAGCAGCAGTGGCGGTCCTTCGCCGTTGAAGCCGACCTGGGACAGGCTGGCCCAGCTCTCCCAGCTTCATCCCTGGCGGTTCGTGCTCGGCGGGTGCCTGCTGTTCCTCTTGGCGGCGCCGTTCGCGGGGATGCTCTATGCGGACCTGCGCACGGACCTGCGCGAGCTCTTGCCTCGCGGCGCGCCGGCGGCGGTGGCCATCGACGAGCTCGAGCAGCGGGTGGGCGGGCTCTCGCACCTGACGGTGGTCATCGACACGCAGGACTTCGAGGCGGGCAAGAAGTTCGTCGACGCGCTCGGGGCCGCGCTGCAGCCGCTCCTGGGCACGATGGCGAGCGAGATCCGCTGGAAGAACGACGACGACCGCGAGTTCATCGAGAAGCACGGCGCGCTGGTGGCGTCGCTGGCGGACCTGACCAAGCTGCGCGACGGCATCGCCTCGCGGGTGAAGAGCGCCAAGCAGGCGGCCAACCCGCTGATGGTGGACCTCGACGAGGACGACGACGCGAAGAAGGCCGCCGAGCCGGAGAAGCCGATCGAGCTCGACGCCGAGGCCAAGGGCGCGCTCGATCGCCTGCGCAAGGAATTGAAGAACGTCGAGCGGTTCCGCGACGGCTATCTGGCTGACGAAGCGGGGCACACGCTGGTGCTGCTGGTCACGCCGAACAACGCGGCCATCGGGCTCGATCTCAATCAGCGCCTCTTCAACGCGGTCGACGGCGAGGTGAAGAAGCTTGATCCGCGCTCGTTCCACCCCTCCATGCGCGTGGGCTACGACGGCGAGGTGCGCGAGGTGATCGAGGCGCAGGAGCACCTCGTGAGCGACCTGAAGCTCTCGTCGATCCTCACGCTGCTCGCGGTCGGCGCGGTGCTGTTCCTTTACTTCCGCACCGTCTGGTCCATCCCCATCCTCGTCGGGCCCATGTTCTGCGGCGCGGCCATCACCTTCGCCATCGCGCGGCCGGTGATCCTCGCGCTCAATCCCAACACCGCGTTCCTCGGCTCGATCATCATCGGCAACGGCATCAACGCCGGCGTCATCCTGCTCGCGCGCTACCTCGAGGAGCGGCGTCACGGGCTGACGGTGGCGGAGGCCTTGCCGAAGGCGCTCGAGGGCTCGTGGATCGCCACGCTCGCGGCCGGGAGCGCGGCGGCGGCCAGCTATGCCTCGCTCGGCGCGACGGCGTTCCGCGGGTTCAACCAGTTCGCCTTCATCGGCGCGCTGGGGATGATCCTCTGCTGGATCACCACGTACGCCTTCGCGCCTTCGATGGTGGTGCTGTTCGAGCGCTGGCGCCCGCTGGCCGAGCCCGGGGAGCGAAAGGGGCTCATCGCCGCGCCGCTCGGCCGCCTCATCGTGCGCTCGCCGATGGCGTTCGGCCTGGTCGCGCTCGCCATCACCACGGTGGCCGTCATCAAGCTCGTGCCGTACGCGAAGTCGCCCATCGAGTACGACTTCAGCAAGCTCGGCAGCAAGCAGGGCAAGATCGACGGCGCGGCCTACTGGAGCGCGCGGCTCGACGCGGTGATGCAGAGCTACCAGACGCCGACGGTGATCCTCACCGAGAACGCCGAGCGCGCCGACGCGGTGGCCGCTGCGCTGGAGGTCGAGAAGGCGCGGCAGGGCAAGGACACGGCCATCGATTCGATCCTCACGCTCGACGGCCTCGTGGCCAAGGATCAGGCGCCCAAGATCGCCGTGCTCAAGGACATCTTCGAGCAGCTCACGCCGCGCGTGATCGACGCGCTGCCCGAGGATCTGCGGCCGATCACGAAGAAGCTGAAGGAGCGCACCGAGCTGCGCGTGTACGATCTCGCGGACCTGCCGCTGCGCTCGCAGAAGCTCTTCAAGGAGAAGGGCGGGCAGACGGGGCGCATCGTGCTCGTGTACCCGACGCTCGGCGCCACGGCAGAGAATGGCCGCGCGCAGCTCGCGTTCGCGCGATCCCTGCGCGAGACGGCGCAGCGCACGGACCCCAAGTCCTACGTTGCGGGCTCGCTCATCCTGATGGCCGACATCGTGGAGACGATCACGCGGGACGGCTTCTTCGCCACCGGCCTGTCGTTCGTGATGGTGGCCGTGCTCACGCTCATCATGCTGCGCGGGCTCTTCGCGGCCTTGTGGACGATGGCCTCGCTCACGCTGGGCACGCTGTGGCTCGGCGGCGCGCTGGGGCTCTTGTCCCTCAAGCTCAACTTCGTGAACTTCGTGGTGCTGCCGATCACCTTCGGCATCGGCATCGACTACGCGGTGAACCTGTATCAGCGCTACAGACAGGACGGCGACGTCGCGGGCACGGTGGCCTCGTCGGGCGGCGCGGTGGCCTTGTGCTCCTCGACCACCATCATCGGCTACGCGGCGCTCTTGCTCGCCGACAACCGCGCCATCTTCTCCTTCGGCGCCACGGCCGTGCTGGGCGAGATCACCACGCTCTCCGCGGCCGTGATCGCGCTCCCGGCCTTCCTCGCGTGGCGCGAACGTGCGCGTCGTCCTTGACGCTCCGAGATTGCGCCTTTAGGTTTCGCCCGCTTCGTTCGTCCTTGTGAAAAGTTACGCCTCCGGAGGCACCATGGCCCGCTTCGCCATCAATGGATTTGGCCGCATCGGCCGCAACATCCTTCGCGCCGCGCTCGAGCGGAAGACCGACTTCGACGTCGCGCTCATCAACGACATCGACAAGCCGTCGACGCTCGCGCACCTCTTCAAGTACGACTCGGTGCACGGCCGCTTCGAGGGCGAGGTGACGGCCACCGACAACGCCATCGTCATCAACGGCAAGAAGATCGCGGTCACCGCCATCAAGGAGCCGGCCGCGCTGCCGCACCGCGAGCACCACGTCGACATCG
>JAFEBC010000803.1 GCA_018266095.1 Deltaproteobacteria bacterium | reverse complement strand
GGTGGTCCACGTTGGAGAGCACGATGCCGCGCGCGTGGGCGACCTCGGCCAGGTCGGCTCCCGCGAGGTCGATGTTGACGCTCATGGTGAGGAACGTGCTCATCGCCTTCTGCAGCTCGGTGGCGATGGTCTTGTAGGACGCAGAGCGCGTGGTGAGGTCCATCGGCGTCAGCGCGGCGCCGGGCTTGACCAGCGGCGTGGCGACCGCCTGCGCGGGCAGGATGGCGGCGGGCTTGGCGGCCTCGGGTGCGGGCTTGGCGGCCTCCACGGCGGGCTTGGGGTTGCGTGCGGCGAGGCGGCGCTCGATCGGCCGCAGGCGCGCCCGCAGTGAGGCCAGCGTGTCGGGCAGGTGCAGCTCGCCATCGCAGCCGCTCTCGTAGGCCAGCGTGAACAGATCCTCGCGCGCCAGCGGGCCCACCGCGATCACGTACGGCGGGGACTCGAGCGCGTGCAGGTGCCGGAGGATGGCCGAGCTCTCCGCAGGCGGCAGCGTGACACTGAGCAGCACCGCGTCGGGCTTCGCGTGCTGATCTTTCAGGTCGCGTTCGCCGCGCGCGAGCTGGGCCACATGGCCGAGCTCTCTCAGCAGGGCCGCGGTGCGCGCCTGGCCCACCGCGTCGGGGTCGACGACGGCGACGTTCATCGGCGCCCCTCGCTTCCGGGGCCGTTCGGCGACCTGTCACTCGAGGAGACCACGGACGCTCCTGATCGGGGCCTCCCGCGCGAGCGAGGTCCTGCTCAGTCCATCGTCCGAGCGCTCGCGACCTTGACCCGCGCACGCGCGACAAGCTGCCGCGCGCCAGGGCGCACCTCTGCCTACCCCTGTGACCCGCTACTTCGGCGCGAACCGCTCGACCAGCTGCAAGAGCTCCGCGCGGTACACGAGCGCGAGCACCGCCAGGGCCGCGATCAGCAGGTACAGCGTGCGGCGCTGGCGGCGGCGGCGGACCTTGTCCTGCGCCTTGACGTACTCGGTGCCGGCGAGGATGTCGGTGCGGTCGACCTTCGTGCCCTCCGGGAAGCCCGGCGCGCGCGTGAACATCACCGACAGGCGCCGCGTGATCTTCATCTCCACGTTGATGGCCCAGCCGCTCGCCTCGAAGAGCAGGCCCATGTCGCGCCGGCGCAGCTTGAGCCAGCCCAAGAAGGCGCTGATGAGCGCGATGAAGGCCACCAGGCCGAGGAGCGACATGGCCAGCTTGAGCGGCGCGATGCTGCTGATGGCGCTGACCACATACGCGAGCGCGGACCCGATGGCGGCGAAGGCGAGCGACCCGCCGATGAGCAGGTTCTGCATGCCGCCGGCGCCACCACCAGCAGGAGCAGCGGCAGGCGCGGGTGCAGCAGCGGGCGGAGGCGGCGCGTTCCCCACAGCGGCCTGGCCGGCCTTGTCCACGCCCGCGGCCGCGTGCTCGGTCATCGCCTTCTCGCGCGAGGCGAGCTGCGACTGCGCGAAGCTCTCGATGCGGTCCGCGATGAACTTCTGCGCGCGGCGGAACGGCGCCAGCATCGCCTCCTTGATGGAGATCGCGTTCTCCAGCACGTCCACGATGGTCGCGTCCCACTCGCGGCCCGCGGTGTCGATGAAGATGCCGCGCTTGCCCACGCGCAGCCGGCCGCGCTCGCCGGAGGTCACCGGCGCCGCCACCTCGTACGCCGCGGGCTTGCCGTCCTGATCGGTGATGGTCGCGTACACGAGGAAGATGAGGCTCTCCGCCGCCACCTTCTTGTGCGCCGCGCGGTCCTCGACCTTGACGCAGAAGTCGAGCCTGCGCCCGTCGATGACCATCGAGCCCATCTCGACGAGCGCCGTCTCGTCCGGGTGGTACACGGCGCTGAAGTTGACGAAGTTGTTCGCGAACTGAACGAGCCAGCGCTGGTAGAGGATGAGCTTCTCCACCTCGGTGACCATCGCCAGCTCGGGCGCGGCGGCCTTGTCGGTGGCGATGAAGGCCGTGAGCCGCGAGGCGTAGGAGCCCGACAGGTACGCCTCCAGCTTGGCCGCGTCGAGCTTCTCGAACGGCTCGGCGGGCTTGTCCTTCTTCCACGCCAGGTTCGCGTCGAAGGCCCCCTTCACCTTGTGCCAGGCCGAGCGCGTCAGCGTCTTCTCGTCGCCGAGCAGCTTGTCGAACACGCGCGCGCGCAGCGTCTCCCAGGCCGGCTGGAAGGCCGGGTTCACCGCGCCGCGCAGGTCGAGCGCGCCCTGCGCCGTCGGCGTCGAGAGCGGCGAGGCGGCGAGGTAGCTCTGGATGCCCGCGGCGTCCTTGGTCTTGAGCGACTTCCACTCGTCCTCGGTGAGCTTGAGCTGCGCCGCCGTCAGCTCCTCCTGGCGCAAGAGGTCGCAGCGCAGGAAGAACTCCTCGATCTTGGCGTCGAGCGCCTGGATGGCCGCGAGCCCCGCGTCGGTGTCGGCGCCCAGCGGGTTGAGCTCGGGCGACGACGCGCCCTTGGCCCGCCACGCCAGGTACGCCTTGCCGCCCTCGAGGAAGCGCGCGAGCTGCGCCTCGCCCAGGCCCGGGTTGCCGCTGGCGTCGGGCAGCGAGCCGACGATTGGCATCAGGTCGAGGATGAAGCCGCCGATCTCCGCGTCCGGGCAGGTCTCCGCGGGGATGACGCCGTCGCCGTTGGCCAGCGTCTTGGCGTAGCCGGCCTTGAAGCCGCGCACCTCCGAGAGCTTGAGCTTGGACTTGTCGGCGATCTTGAGCTCGTTGAGCACGTGCTCGGCGGCGTGGTGCAGCTTCTTGCCGTCGTCGTTCGTGGTGTCGACGGCTGAGAGCAAGAGCTCGTCCGACTGCTCTTTCAGCCGCGTGCGGTCGGCGATGCGCTTGAAGAACCAGTCGCGCGCCGCGAGGAGCTGCGCCACGCGGATGCGGCCCTTGCCCTCGGTGTCGACGAAGGCGAGGAAGCCGTCGTCGCAGTGCAGGTCGCGGATGGGCGCGCTGGTGGCGGCCCAGCGCGCGGCGTCGAGCGCGTCGATGCGCGCGAGGTCGACGTCGTCGACCACCATGAGCTGCTGGATGCCGCCGAAGTTGCGGAGGGTGATGGGGCGAGTTGTCACACGGGCTCCTACGAGAGGTTCGCGACGGGCCAGTATTCCTACCGGATGACGCCTCGGAACACGAGCGAAGGATGCGCCGCGCCGGTCAAGCGGGCAGGCCGCGGAGGAAGCGCGCCATCGCGGCCAGCGTCGCCGCCTCCTGCTCGCGGTGCGGCTCATGTCCGCACTCGGAGATGAGCTCCCGATGAGCGCGCGGACAGCCCTGCACGATCGCGTCCACCTGCGCCAGCGTGCCGTACGGATCGTCGGCCCCTTGGAGCGCGAGCACGGGCGCGGTGATGTGCGGCAGGTCCCGCGTCAGATCGAACGCGCGGAACCCGGGGTCGAGCCAGGCGCGGTTCCAGCCCCAGAAGGCACAGTCGACGTTCTCGCCGTGGTGCCGCGCGAGCCGCGTCCGCAGGCCTCCCTGCAGGTACGCCACGCGCGCCTGTTCGATGCTGCGCACGCTCAAGTCCTCGACGAAGACGTGCGCCGCTTCGGTGATCACTGCGCGCACCCGCGGCCTGGCCCCGTCGCTGGCCGCGTGGAGGAGCGCGATGGAGCCGCCGTCGCTGTGACCGATGAGGACGGCGTCGCGGATGCCCGCCGCGTCGAGGATCGCGGGCAGGAGCAGGGCCTCGTCGTGCATGTACGAGAGCGGCCGCGGCACGTCCACGGGCTCCGAGCCGCCGTAGCCCGAGCGGCTGTAGACGAAGGCCGGCCAGCCCGTCTCCTGCGCGAGCTTCGCGGGGAAGTCGCGCCACAGCGACACGCAGCCCAGGCCCTCGTGCAGGAACACCAGCGTGGGCGCCGCCGCGCTGCGCGACCCGAACCACGCGAACTCCAGCCGATGGCCGCGCGCCAGCAAGGTGTCCATGTGAAACTAAGCTCGTAGCCGGAAGCGCTGGATCTTGCCGGTGGCGGTCTTGGGCAGCTCGCTCACGAACTCGATCCAGCGCGGGTACTTGAAGGGCGCGAGGCGGCTCTTGATGAAGACCTTGAGCTCGTCCACGAGCGCGTCGCGCGCCGGGTGCGGCAGCGCGGGATCCTTGAGCACCACGAACGCCTTCGGCTTGATGAGCCCGTCGGCGTCCGCGTGTCCCACCACCGCGGCCTCCAGCACCGCCGCGTGCGCCGCCAGCGCCGACTCGACCTCGAAGGGCGACACCCACACGCCGCCCACCTTGAGCATGTCGTCGGCGCGGCCGCTGTAGGTGAAGTAGCCCTCGGCGTCGCGGATGTAGCGGTCGCCCGTGCGCGTCCACGGCCCGTGGAAGGTGTCCAAGCTCTTCTGCCGCTGGTTCCAGTAGCCGATGGCCGAGGTCGGCCCGCGCACCCAGAGCGAGCCCTCCTCGCCGTCCGCCACCGGCTGGCCGTCATCGCCCGAGAGCTTGAGGTCGTAGCCCGGCACCGGCCGCCCCGAGGTGCCGTAGCGCACGTCGCCCGGACGGTTCGAGAGGAAGATGTGCAGCAGCTCCGTCGAGCCGATGCCGTCGAGGATGTGCGAGCCGAACCGCTGGTGCCACCGCTCGCCCACGTGCTTGGGCAGCGCCTCTCCGGCCGAGGTGGAGACGCGCAGGGCGTGCTCGGGCGCGGCGCCGCTCGAATCCAGGTGCGCGAGCGTGGAGGCGAACAGCGTGGGCACGCCGCCGAAGACCGTGGGCTTTCGCTCCCTGAACATGCGCAGCACGGCGGCGGGCGTGGCCCGCTCGGCCATCAGATGCGTCGTCGCGCCCACCGCGAGCGGAAAAGTGAGCGCGTTGCCGAGCCCGTAGGCGAAGAACAGCTTGGCCGCCGAGAACACGCGGTCGCTCTCGAGCAGCCCGAGCACGCCCTGCGCGTACAGCCGCGCGGTGGCGAGCAGGTGCGAGTGCAGGTGCATCGCGCCCTTCGGCTTGCCCGTCGAGCCCGAGGAGTAGAGCCAGAAGGCCACGTCGTCGGCGCCGGTCGGCGCGGTATCGAGCTGCGTCGAGGCGCGCGCGAGGAGCGCTTCGAGCAGCGGATGCTCCGAGGGTGGCCCGCCGAGCGACGTCTTCGCCACCAGCACGTGCTCGAGATGCGGCGACTGTTCGATGGCCTCGGCGAGCTTGGGCAAGAGGTGATCGCTCACCACCAGCGCGCGCGCCCGGCTGTCCGCGAGCAAGTGCACGTAGTCGGCGGGCTGCAAGAGCGTGTTCACCGGCACCGGCACGAGGCCCGCGCGCATCGCGCCCAGGAACACCGCGGGGAAGTCGACGGTGTCGAGCATCACCATCATCACCCGCTGCTCGGGCACAAGGCCCAGGGAGAGCAGGGCGTTCCCGGCCTGGTGCGCGCGGTCGCGAAGCTGCGCGAACGTGAGCTGCGTGGTGTCGTCGTGGTACGCGAGCTTGCCGCCGCGCCCCGCGTCGAGGTTGCGATCGAGCAGGTCCGCCGCCGCGTTGTACGTCGCGCTGCTCATGGACAAGAGTCTAACGCCAATGTCGCGGGCAGGCTGTCGCTCCGATGCAGGGCTGTGCTCGCCCGATCACTCACCGCAGAGGCACCGAAGCGCAGAAGGTTTCGGGGATGCTTCCTTCAGCGCTTCTGCGCCTCTGCGGTGGATCACCGCCCTGGCAAGACCTACAGGCTGATCTCTAGCGGGGAAGCTGGATCCGCACGCGCGTTCCGGAGCCCGGCTGCGACACGATGTCGAACTGTCCATTGAGCGCCAGCACCCGCTCGCGCATCGCCAGCAAGCCCATCCCGCCCTGCCGCGACTCCGGATCGAACCCGCGGCCGTCGTCGGCCACCTCGAAGTGCAGCACGTCTCCCTGCACCGCGAGCGCGAGCCGCGCCGTCCGCGCCTGCGAGTGACGCACCACATTCGTGAGCGCTCCCTGCGCGATGCGGAAGGTGGCCAGCGCCGTCTCCGGCGCGATGAAGGGCAGCTCCGCGGGCGCCTGCAGCGTGACCTCCAGCTTGCGCGAGCTCATCGCGCGCACGAGCTCCGCCAGCGCCTCCGAGAGGCCGATGCCGTCCAGCGCCGCCGGCCGCAGCGCGTGCGCGAGCCGCCGCAGATCCTCCAGCGTGTGCTCGATCTGGCTTCGGGCCTGCGCGATCGAGCCCTTGGCCGCACCCGACGACGCGCGCTCGGCGAGGTCGAGCTGAATCGCCACCGCCGTCAGCGCCTGCCCCGCGCCGTCGTGCAGCTCCCGCGCGAGCCGCGCGCGCTCCTCCTCGTGCCCGCGCACGAGCGCGTCCGCCAGCCGCTGCCGCTCGGTGATGGTGTGCCGCAGCCGCTCCACGAGGTCCGCCCGCTGCAGGCCCAGCGCCACCTGGCGCGCCATCGTCTCCAGCGCGCGCGGATACTGCGCTTGGATGAGCGGCACCCGATTGGAGAGCCCGATGATCGCCGCCCACGGCGCGCCCAGCCCCTCGCCCATGAGCGGCACGGCCAGCGCGAACATCGACCCGCGCGCGGCCTCCTCGAGCCCCGGGCCCACGCGCCCCGTCACGGCGTCGGTCGAGAGGATGGGCTTTCTGCTCACCATCGCCTCGGCCGCGAGATCCGGCACGGTGGCGTTGTCGAGCCACAGCGTGCTCATGCGCTCGCCCAGCGCCGCGTGCGAGCCGAGCACCACTTGCTTCGCCCGCGCGTCGATGAAGGCCGTGTGCTGCAGCCCGAACGCCTCAGCCAGCGCGTCACAGAGCGCCACGCGCGCCGCGTGCCCGTCGTTGGCCTTGAGCACCGCGTCCTGCGCGCGCTGCGGCAGGATCAGCTCGGTCGCGTCCAGCATCACGCCCGTGGCCGGCCCGTCGTCCTCGGGGTTCACGATCATGGTCTCGCGCAGCGAGATCACGCGGCCATCTCCGGTCACGAAGCGGTACTTGAAGTGCCGCCGCCCCATGGAGTCGCCCGGCTGGCGCAGCTCGGCGCGCAGCCGCTCGACGTCGTCCGGGTGCACGTGCGCGAGCATGAACTCCGGCTCCGACGCGAGCTGCTCCGGCGAGAAGCCGAGCGAGATGTTGGCCGAACCAGACACGAGGAGGGCCCGCCGCGGCTCCTCGCGGGTCGCCAGGTAGACGATCGCCTCCATCCGGTCGACGAGCGGCCGGAGCGCCTCAGGGAAGTCGATCATGTGGACTGCCGACCCCCTTCTCGGGGCTTACTCGTCGAGCCCCGTGAGATGGTTGCGAATCGCGAACTTCACCAGCCCGGCCACCGTGCGGATGGCCAGCTTGTCCATGATGGCGGTGCGGTGCCCGTCGACCGTCTTGGGCGAGAGCTTGAGGCGCGCCGCGATCTCCTTCGAGGTGAACCCGTCGGCGAGCAAGCGCAGCACATCGCGCTCACGCGGCGTCAGCGAGGTCTTGATCTCCGCCTGGCCCGGCCCGCGCCGCACGGCCTGCACGAGCTGTCCCGCCACTCGCGGCGAGAGGTACACGTCACCGCGCACGGCCGCCTTGATGGCGTCGGTCAGCTCGCGCGCCGCGTCCTCCTTCACCACGTAGCCCGCCACGCCCGCGTCCACCGCGGCGCGCACGAACGCGTCCTCGCGGTGCATCGAGAGCAGCACCACGCGCGTCGACGAGCCCTCCGTGGTCAGCCGCCGCGCCACCTCGAGGCCGGTGAGCCCCGGCATCTGGATGTCCAGCACCGCCACGTGCGGCTTGAGCTTCTGGATCGTCTCCAGCGCCGCCTGGCCGTCCGACTCCTGGGCGATGACCTCGAACTCCTTGTCACCCGCGAGCACGGCGCGAAGGCCGTCGCGGACGATGGCATGGTCGTCTGCGAGCAGGACGCGAACGGGCACGGGGAGACCTCCAGGGATGAGGAACGAGTCGGCGACGGCGGCGGCGTTGGGCATGGGCTTCAGTCGAATCTGTATTTGAGTGAGAGTGAGAGCAGGTTGATGGTGCTTCCATAGTCGCCGTTGCCGACGACGGTCCCCTGCTTGCCCGGCAGAGCCACGACTTGAACCACCTGCGAGTCGCGGACCTCACGGTCAGGCTGGATGTAGTGCATGAACGATGCTTCAATCGCGAGCGCCCCCAACGACGTGCCGAGCCCCAGGCTGAACGCCCCGCGGCCCCAATTCATCAAGTCGAGCGACTGGTGCTCCTTGCTCACGGCCGAGGTCTCGACGAGGCCCCCCGCGCGCGCCGTGAACATGTTCAGGCTCGGGTGCAGCGCGCCCAGCCGATAGAGGCCGCCCAGGCGGATGGAGCCTGCGTTCTTCAGGTCCTTCTCGATCTGCAGCGTGGGCAGCGGGGTGCTCGTGCCCAGTACGTCCACGGTGATGTCGTGCGGCGTGATCGTCTCCGCCTTGAGCACGTGCCAGCCCACGAGCGTGCCCGAGAGCTCGACCTCCCAGTCGGTGCGGATCATGCGCACGCCCAGCCGCGCCGTCCACGGCAGGTTCACCGCGACGTCGATCGCGTTGCCGTTGAGCTTCGCGCCCGCGGCCGTGAGCGAAGGCGTCAGGTCGGCCTGCAGGTTGCCGGCCGCGTTGAAGGCCGCGCCGAGCTGGAACGCGCCGCCGACGACGAAGCCTTCGGGCAGATGCGCCGTCACGCCGAAGGAGCCGGTCGGCTTGAACCACTGCTTGCCGCTGATCGAGATCACCGCGTCGAAGTTCGTGTCCTCATTCGACACGATGCCGCTCGCCACGGCCACGCGCGTCTCGAAATCTGCCGTGATGAACTGCAGCGTGGCGCCCACGTCCAGCCAATCGGTGACCTGCGCGCCGAAGCCCGCGGCCGCCGTGTAGATCTTCGAGGCCGAGAGCACGCTCGAGTACCGCTGCGGCGTGGCCACGCCGATGTTCGCTTCGTTGGCACCGGCCGCGCGCAGCTCGACGGGATCCGGATAGTCGTATCCAGTGGCCGACGAGTACGGCCAGCCGCCCGCCGCGATCGTCACCGGCACGGGCGACTTGTCGAAGCGATACGAGAACCCTGCCATCGGCGCGAGCGAGGTCACGTTCACGCCGCCCGCGTTGCTCACCGAGACGAAGCCCTTGGGATTCGTCCCGTCTGCCTGCAGGCGCTGGAACGTCACCTTGTGCAGCGTCGCGCGCGAGTCGGCTTGGATGCGCAGGCCGCCCTGCTGCGCGAGGCCCGCGGGGTTGTAGTAGATGGCCGAGAAGTCCGTCGGCCCGGCGATGGTGGAGCAGCCCTGGCCCATCGACTCCGTGCCCAGGTCCGGGATCTCCAGCCCGCTCGCCGCCGCAGGCCCGGCCCACGCGACGAGCGCCAGCGCGCCAGCCACGATGCGAGACGCCTTCACGACCAGCTCACTGCGCGAATCCATGCGTGACGACTCCCTTCGCGCCCGCGCGGCGCGGAAAGAGGTCACGGTAACAGTCCGCCCCAGAGTCGCGGGGGGAAATGTGCGGGATTCGCTCACGAAGTCGTGTCGCTCTCGGTCGCGTTAGCCAGCGAGGAAGTTCAGGCGCTGGTAAAGCGGCGTCGGGCTGTTCTCGGTCTTCTCGTGCAGCGGCCCGTCGATGAAGGGCAGGTAGATCACGCGGCGGCGGCTGGCCTCGCCGGTGACCGTCGCGCGCGCCACGCGGTGCCAGAGGCGCCCGTCGTGGAACGTGAGGTCGCCCTTCTCGGCGGTCACGCACACCTCGTCCTTGTCCGGCCGGTTGTCGAGGAAGCTCGCCTTGCGGAACACCTGGCCGAAGAGGCCCTGCTTGTGCGTGCCCGGGATGAGCCGCAGGCCGCCCTTGGTGATGGGCGAGTCATCGAGATAGATGCCGATCTGCCACAGCGGCCGCTGCCGCGCGCCGGGGAGGAAGAAGTCGCGCAGGCCGTCGGTGTGCCAGCCGAGCTGCTTCCACTTGCTGCCCTCGCGGTTGACGTAGTTGTTCACGACCATGCCGTCCTTCTCGCGCTCGCCGAGACGGAACTCGCCGCCGAGAACGGCCTGGATGTGCTTGAAGCGCTCGCCCATCAGGAAGTCATGGATGGCCTTCGAGTAGCAGCTCGCGAAGGCGAACCGGCTCACGTACTTCTCGCCGTTCAAGCCCGTGGAGTAGCGGATCGGGATGCCGAACGCCTTCTCCTTCTTCTGCGCCACCCAGCTCTTCTCGACCTCGGCCAGCTCGCCGAGGATCATGGCGATCTCGTCGTCGCTGATGAACTTCTTGAAGACGATGAAGCCGCTGGTGTCGAGGAACGTCCGCTGCTCGTCAGTGAGCGCAGGCCCGAGGGAATAGGTAGGGATGTTCATGGGGGCCTAAACTAGCGGCCCGCCAACAAGCTGGAAATCGGGATCGATTCTATCCCGCGCGACTCTGATTGCGGGGGCTGGGAGGGGAAAGATCCGGGGGTCGCGGATCCACTTCAACAGCTTGAAGTGCCTGGGATTTCCGCCTCGGCCCGGAGGACTACTCCCCGGTGAAGGGAAAAGCCAGCAAGGGCAAAGGCTTCACAGGAAGGAAAGAAGGAAGGGCCTGTCCTTTAGCCAAGTGGTTCGGGGGCCAAGTCTTTCCTTTTTTCCTTCCTGTGAAGCAGTTGCTTTTCAGTTCCCCATCACCTTGACCGCCGTGTCGCGGTAGGTGCGGCCGAGCACTCCGCAGAGCGTGGCGAGGAACTTGAAGCCGACCGTGAAGTTGAGCTGCGTGGCCTTCTGCAGCGCATCGGGCTCGACGCGCGTGAGCTGACACACGGACTGCGCCACGACGCTCGCGGACCTCGGCTTGCCGTCGACGAAGGCCATGAAGCCGAAGAGGTCGCCGTCGGCCAACTGCGCCAGCGTGACCTCGCCCGCGGGGGTCTTCTTCTTCACGTCCAGGAGGCCGCGCTCGATCACGTAGAAGCTGCGGCTCGTCTCGCCCTCGCTGACCACGGCCTCGCCGGGCTGCACCTCGAGCGACTGGCCGAGCACGGCGAGCCACACCGTCTCCTCGAGCGTCAGGTGAGGCGGGCGGCCGAGCGGGCCGTTCTGCGCGCCGGGCTTGTTGGCCTGCGGCGGACGCGAACCTTGCGGCGCGGGGAAGCGGGCGGCGACATCGCTCGCGGAGCGGACCTTCTCGCTGATCGAGCGCGCGTACACGGACAGCAGGCCGGTGGCGAGCGAGCGGTGCTGACGCAGCTCCTGCTTGAGCGGATTCTTGGGGATGGCGCGCACGATCGTGTCCTCGCGCGCGACGTGGCGGACGCCGTCGGGCAAGTGCGCGAAGCCCTCGAGCTCGCCGAAGAGATCGCCGGGGCGCAGATCGCCGAGCACGACCTCGCCCGAGGGCGTCTTCGCGCGGACCTCCACGTCGCCGGCCGCGATCAAGTAGAGCCAGTCACCCGGCGTGTCGCTGCTCAGGATCTCGGTGCCCGGCGAGAACGCATCGAGCTTGCAGAGCGCCTCGAGGCGGTCGCGGTCCTTGGCGTCGAGTGTCGCGAAGCGCTCGCTGGTGGCGAAGGCGTGCAAGTCTACCTCTAGCGGCCGAACGGCCGGTCGGAGATGGTCACCAGCGCGTCGCCGGTGCGGGCATCGTACTGGCAAGAGACCCGGTACGTCGCGGAGTCGATGGTGGTTCCCTGCGGGCCCGAGGACGCCCTGCCGAACGACATCTTCGCGGGGCGGCACTGGACGCGCATGCCCTTGTCGAGCGGCAGCAGCATGCGGTTGGCGACCTCGAAGCCGGGCGCCCAGCCGGGGCGGGCCGCGTCGCGCGTGAGGAAGGAGAGCACGTAGCCGGTCGTCTGCGGGTTGCACTGCGGGCCGGTGACGGTGTCCACGCCGGTCACGTCGCGCCGCTGGCCGGGGCCGATGAGCTGCTTGTCGAGCGCCCTGAGCTGCGGGCCGATGCACGACATCTTCTCGATGGTGACGAGCGTGTCGACGCCGCGCGTGCGGTTCTGCACCGCGAGGTGGCCGCGATCGATGGCGCTGGTGGCGCCCGTCGAGGCCAGAAGCGTGAGCAGCGTGATCGCGACGCGCACGGAAACTCCCGAGAAATCCCCAAAGACGGTGCGACCCCCCGATCGTGCCCTGAGGCGGGCCGCGCCGCAAGCGAGACGATGTGACGCGTCCGAAAAGCCGATGTTCCAGGGTGGGCGCGCAGGTGTGGTAGGCACACATTCCATGCACCTGCCCGCTCCGTCGCCGCCGATGCGCGGCTTCCTCTTGATGCTGGTGTCGAAGGTCACCTCGGTGCCGCTCCTGCGCGATCTGTTGCTGCTCAAAGTGCGCGCGGACGCGGGGATCCCGCGGATGCCCGAGGTCGAGACGTTGCCCGCGCAGAAGTCCGCGGCCGGCCTGCCCGCGGGGAAGCCGTGAGCGCGCTCGGCGTGTCGGCGCTGTCGGCGGCGTTCAAGGCGGGCGCGGACGATCCCGTGCAGGCGCTCGCCCGCGCGCGCGAATCGGCCAGGCGCGGCAAGGACGACAAGGCGATCTTGTGGAACATCGATGGCGCAGAGACAGAAGCTGAGGCGAGCCGCGCGCGCTGGAAGAGCGGGGCGCCGCTGTCGCCCATCGACGGCGTGCCGCTGGTGGTGAAGGACTGCATCGACGTCGCGGGATATCCGACGACGAACGGCACGAAGTTCCTGATGGACAAGGTGCCGAAGGACGCGGCGCTCGTGGCGCGGCTGCGCGCGGCCGGCGCGGTCATCTTCGCCAAGACCAACATGCACGAGTTCGGCATCCAGCCGACGGGCGTGAATCCGCACCACGGCACCGCGCGCAATCCGTGGGACGGCGAGCGGATCCCGGGCGGGTCGTCGAGCGGCTCCGCTGTCGCGGTCGCGAGCGGGATCGCGCCGGCGGCGATCGGGACCGACGCGGGCGGCTCGGTGCGCATTCCGGCGGCGCTCAATGGGCTCGTGGGCCTCAAGCCCACCTTCGGCGCGGTGCCCACGGAGGGTGTCGCGGCGTTGACGCGCGATCTCGATCACGCAGGCCCGATCGCTTGGACGGTCGAGGACGCGACGCTGCTGTTCGAAGCGCTGGCCCAGGTGAAGATCGATCGCGCGCTCGCGCCCGGGAAGCTCGCGCTGCTGACGGACTTCTTCGAGGGCGCCGAGCCGTTCGTCATCGACACCGTTCGCAACGCAGCGAGCGACGCGTTCGGCGGCCTGCCCGAGGTGCGCACGCCCCTCTGCGCGTGGGCCACTGCGGTCGAGTTCGTGATCGTGGGCACCGACGCGTCTGCGCTGATGGCGGGCCTGCTCAAGCAGCACGCGAAGGATCTCGGCTGGGACGCGCGCACGATCCTGCAGCTCGGCGGCGGCCTCGGGCAGCGCGATCGCGACAAGGCCGATCGCCTGCGCGCGGGGATGCGGCGCGAGCTCGATTCACTCTTGGAGACGCACGACCTCCTCATCGGACCCGCGACGGGCAAGGTGGCGCCCAAGCTGCACCCGACCTCGCGGCGCTCGGGCGAGCTGGACACGACCGAGCTCTCGCGGCTCGCGGCAGTGACGTTCCCGGCGAACCTCACGGGGCATCCGTCGATCACGGTGCCGTGCGTGCCGAAGGACAGCTCTGCCTTGCCGGTGGGCCTGCAGCTCATCGGGCGGCACGGAGACGAAGCGCGCGTGCTCGCTGCCGCGCGCGCCATCGAGGCCAAGCGTGGCCTGCGCCATCCGCCGCGCTGGTGGGGCCTGTAGATGCTCAAGCTCGTCGTCTACGATCTCGACGGCACGCTGGTCGATTCGCGCGCGGACCTCTGCGACGCCGTGAACGCCACGTTGACGGCGCTCAAGCTCGAGCCCCTCATCTCCTCGCAGGTGCTCTCGTTCGTGGGCGAGGGGGCCGAGCTGCTCATGCGCCGCTCGCTGCGCGCGGCCACCAGGCGCGACGACGGCGACGACCTCTTCCTCAAGCAGGCGATGCCGCTCTGGACGCGCGAATACCAGAAGCGGCTGGTGGCGAAGACGAAGCTGTACCCAGGCATCGTCGACCTCATCAAGAAGCCGCCCACGCGGCGCGCGGTGCTGACCAACAAGCCCGGCGGGTTCGCGCGCGAGATCCTCGAGCGGCTGGGCGTGGCGCCGTTCTTCAACAAGGTGGTCGGAGGCGACGAGGCGCCGCGCAAGCCGGATCCGCGCGGGCTCGTGGCGCTGTGCAAGGAGCTCGAAGCGCAGCCGTCCGAGACGCTCTATGTCGGGGACTCGACGATCGACATCTCGACCGCGAAAGCTGCCGGCGTGCCGGTGTGCGCGGTGTCGTGGGGCCTGACCGACGCGCGTGATCTGCGCAACGCCGAGCCCGATTTCCTCTGCGCCAGCGCGGCCGAGGTGATCGCGCTGCTTACGAAACATTAGAAAAATGCCGGGACATTCCGGGCCCTGCCCGTGCGTTCCCCCTTGACTCCGGGCCGAACCGGGTACAGACAGAGCGCCACTCACACACGCGCACTGAACCGGAGAGCACGCCATGGCAGAGACTGCCCGACTGAGTGTCAACGGGGTCGACCTCGACCTCCCCATCATCACTGGTAGCGAAGGCGAGAAGGCGATCGACGTCGCGTCGCTGCGCGCGAAGACCGGCGCGGTCACGCTGGACCCGGCCTTCATGAACACGGCCTCGACCTCCAGCGCCATCACCTTCCTCGACGGCGAGAAGGGCATCCTGCGCTACCGCGGCATCCCCATCGAGGAGCTCGGCGAGCACTCGACGTTCATCGAGACCGCGTACCTGCTCATCTACGGGCACCTGCCGAACCCGACCGAGAAGCAGAAGTTCGAGTTCGCGCTCACGCGCCACTCGATGATCCACGAGGACATGAAGCGCTTCTTCGACGGCTTCCCGATGACCGCGCACCCGATGGCGATCCTCTCGGCGATGGTCACCTCGCTCTCGTCGTTCTATCCCTACGCGCTCGACGCGAAGGCCGACGAGTACCGCGACATCACCATCATCCGCCTCATCGCCAAGCTCGCGACGCTGGCCGCGTTCTCGTACAAGAAGTCGATCGGCCACCCGTTCATGTACCCGCGCAACAACCTCGATTACTGCGCGAACTTCATGCACATGATGTTCGCCGTGCCGGCCGAGGACTACGTCGCCGATCCGGTGGCGGTGAAGGCGCTGAACCTGCTCCTCATCCTGCACGCCGACCACGAGCAGAACTGCTCCACGTCCACCGTGCGCATCGTCGGCTCGGCGCAGACGAACCTGTTCGCCTCCATCAGCGCCGGCATCTGCGCGCTCTGGGGCCCGCTGCACGGCGGCGCGAACCAGGAAGTGGTCGAGATGCTGACCGACATCAAGGTCAAGGGCCTCACGGCCAAGCAGTTCATCGACCAGGTGAAGGACAAGAAGTCGGGCGTGAAGCTCATGGGCTTCGGCCACCGCGTGTACAAGAACTTCGACCCGCGCGCGAAGATCATCAAGAAGGCCTGCGACGACCTGCTCATCAAGCTGGGCATCAAGGACCCGATGCTCGACATGGCCAAGGAGCTCGAGGAGGCCGCGCTCTCGGATCCGTACTTCATCGAGCGCAAGCTGTACCCGAACGTCGACTTCTACTCGGGCATCATCTACCGCGCGCTGGGCATCCCCACTCAGATGTTCACGGTGATGTTCGCGCTGGGACGCCTGCCGGGCTGGATCGCGCACTGGAAGGAGATGATGGAGGACGCCAGCACGAAGATCGGCCGTCCGCGTCAGGTGTACACGGGGCCGACGCTGAACCACTACGTGCCGCTGGACAAGCGGGCGTAAGGGAATCGCAGCAGTTGGACTTCACGACACGGCCGCCCTCCGGGGTGGCCGTTGTCGCTTCGGGGTCACTGACGCAGCGGGTGCTCGCGCAGGAAGGCCAGCATCTCCACCTCGCGATCGATCCCGCTCTTGTCTCCGATGCCGTCCGGCCAGCGGACGTGATCGATCGCCGCGCGCAGGAAGTGACACGACTTCGCGCACGGTGCGTCCTTGCCGTCGGAGTCGATGATCACGTCCTTCAATGTGCCGCTCGTGATCGTCGGCAGCCGCGCGAACCACTCGGTGATGGCGAACCCAGGCGGCGCGTCGAGATCCTTGGCCTGCGCTGCATCGCACGACACGATCGAGCACGCGCGGTGCACGATCATGATGGGCAGCATCGAGTGGATCGCGGGCCGATATTCGCAGCCGGTGTCCTCCGCGAACGGGCGCTGCAGCGGATCTCCTCCGTCGAACACGGCCACGGCCGCGATGCGATTGCCGCCCGGCGTCGCTGTCTCGTGCCGCGCGAGGCCGTAGAGCTGGCTGAAGAACGCGCCGTTCGACCAGCCGGAGAGGTAGATGCGCGCGCGATCGATTCCGCCCTGCGCAACCAGGCGGTCGATGAGCTCGTCGAGGGCGCGGAGGTCGCGGGCGTGGCTGGGAGACGCGAAGTCGCGCACGTAGATGTCGTGGCGCGCGGCGGGCGGGTTCTTGTTCTCGGTGTGCTGGTTCAGGCCCTGGTCGGCGGCGAGGACGAAGCCGGGACGCGCGGGGTCGCCGCTGAGGTCGAAGGTCTGTGCTTTCTGGCGGAGCGAGGTCGCGTCGTAGAGACCGCGCGCCGAGCCGCCGGAGCCGTGCAGGAAGACGAGCAGCGGCCGCAGATGCGCCGGATTTGGATCGTTCACAGACGGAGGCCCTGCGGATTCGGGGCGCGACACGCACGCCGCGCGCTTCAGGCCCGAAGGCTCATCCGTCCACACCAGCGGCGCGCCGTCGTCGAAGGCCGGGCGGCCGCGGCGATGTTCGCTCGTCGCGCAGGCGGGCATCGTCAGCGGCTCGTCGACCGTGGCGCGCGAGATACCGACGAGCGCGTTCGGGCACGGATTCTCCTTCGTGCACAGGGTGGGCGGCTCGCGCAGGCCGGTCAGTCCATCGCAGCGGGTGCCGGCATCTTCGGAGGCCTTGGGCGGCGTGCAGCACGCGGTGCAGGCCAGCGTGGTCGCGCAGAGCACGAGCAGCAAGCGCAAGGGGATCGAAGCGCACATTCCGGAACGCTAACAGCAGTCGCGAAGCGTGGCACGTCGCGGTCACGAGGCGTGTTCATTCGCCTCGGTGGTCACTCTCCAAAGGATCCCAGAGCGGGCCCGGGGCCTAGGAAGGGATTGCGCCCGACTGAGCGCGCGGCACATCAAG
>JAFEBC010000802.1 GCA_018266095.1 Deltaproteobacteria bacterium | reverse complement strand
CGCCGCCATGTGCGCGAGCCTGCAGGACTCCTCGGCCGCGCCGTATCTCTGGGGCGCCGCGGGCGTGCTCACCGTCACCGTCGCCACGCTGCGCATGATGGCGGAGAAGCACTACTTCACCGACGTCGTCACCGGCGCGCTCCTCGGCGCAGCCACCGGCGTCGTCGTGCCGCTCCTGCACCGGCCCGGCTCGCTCTTGGGCGGCGATGTGCAAAACCCGCCCAACGCGACCTTGAACGTGGGCACCTCGCAGGGCGGCGCGTACCTGTCGTTCGGCGGCCAGTTCTGACGCGAACGCAGACGCTTACGCCGACGCGAACGCAAACGCCTACGCGAACCCCAACGCCACCGCAAAACGGCGAAGCGCGATCGCTCGCACCTCGCCGCCGCAATCACTTCACTTGCACACTGCCTTCAGCGCGCCCGCTTCAAATCGACAGCGTGCCCGTGCGGATGAGATACGCGAGCTGCGTCCGCTGCTGCTGGTCGAGCTGCGCGTGGATCTTCCCCAGCGCCTTGACCACCGCGTCCCGCAGCCGCTCCGCCGACTTCACGCGCAGCGCGCCGCCTTCCTTCGCCTTGCCCTCGTCGAACGTCTCGAGCCCGAGCGCGTCCGCGAACCCGGCCGTCGTGCGCCTGTCGTCCACGGCCGCCTGCGCCCGCTCCGTCTTCAGCTCGTCGAGGATCTTCGCCAGCTCCCCGACCTGCTGCTCGCTCAGGTTCAGCTTGTAGGCGAGGAACCGCAGCGGCCGGCGCACACCGAACGCGCCCCCGCCGAAGTCATCGCCGCCGCCGTGCCAGCCGAACCAGTGATGTCCGTGCCCGTGATGCCCGCGTCCGTGGTGGCCCTCGTGCCCGTGCTCGCGGCCTTCCGGACCACACGCCTCGCCCGCGAACTCACCTTCGCCCTCGGCGTGACGACGACGCATGCGCCACCAATGCAGCATTCCTGGATGCATTTGTTCTCTCTCTTGCTCGCCGGGGCCATGAGCTCCCGGCGGGATTCACTACACGCGGGAACCATTCCTCGCGTGCACACAGCGTAACCGCTCCGGCGTGCGGCGCAAGGCCACGCGCAGAGTGAAATCGCCCGACAATCCGCGTCATTTGCACAGATGCCTGCGCAGAGGCCGGCCTGTCGGAAGATCGTCAGGATTCGCAACTCATGGATCCCTGAAGCGGATTGCGTTACGAAGCGCACCGCCATGGCCTGGACCCCGAGCGCGACCGACACCCCATTTTCCCGCCTGGGCGGCGAGGAGCGCACGCGCCGCCTGGTCGAGACCTTCTACGACGCGATGGATGCGCACGAGCCTGCGCTGGCCAAGCTCCACAAGCTCGACGAGTCCGGCAAGGTGTCGCGCGCGTCCCGCGACCGCTTCGCGCTCTTCCTGATCGGCTGGCTCGGCGGCCCGCAGACGTACATCGAGCAGCACGGCCACCCGCGCCTGCGCATGCGGCACGGCCAGGTGCCCGTGGATGTTCCGATGCGCGACGCGTGGCTGCGCTCGATGGCGCGCGCGATGGATGAAGAGCAGGTCGACCCGGAACTGCGCGCGTTCCTGGACAAGCGGTTCGCGGAAGTGGCGGATTTCCTGCGCAACCGGCCGTAGGCGCTCCTCACTCCGCCTGCGTGGCCTTGACCGGCTTGTCCGTTCGCCAACTGGACGGCTCGCCTCGATCCATCCACGCCACGCCACCGTTCGGCAGGCCTTCGTCGCCCGCGCCCGGTCCCTCCGTCGCGCGCAGCACCCAGCCCTCTTCATGGTCTTTGCGCAGCCCGGACCGCAGGCGCCGCTCGGCCTTGAAGCGCCAGTACGTCGCGAGGAAGATGAGAAGCCACAAGACGGCTTGGGCCATGAGCTGCCAGCTCGCCAACCTGGTCGAGCGCCAGCCCACGGCGATGACGATCAGCCGCGCCTCGCCGAGACCAGCCATGACCATGGCCGTGATGGCGATCGGCACTGGAAGTGCGCTGGCCCGAGCGCGCGCCACATGCTCGACGAGCTCCTCTCGTTCATCCTCCGACAGGCGCCGGCGAAGCACGCCGATCGGCCTGGAACCACGAAGCTCGTCGGGGAGCGCGCTCAGCGGCGCGTCCGCGGGAGACGGCGCGCACATGCGAACCTCGACGGGCTCGCCGATGGATGTCCCGAGCACCCGCAGCGACTTCTCCAGGATCAGCGTCGACGGCTCACTCCCGAACTCGAGCACCGTACCGCTCTCGAGCTCCAGGGGAAGGTCCCGCACGCGCCGGCGTTGGTCCCGGAGGTGTTTCACAATCACGACAAGCGCGAAGAGGCTCGCGGTGAAGCCCAGGACCACGACCTCCTCGCGCGAGCGAAAGTCGAGCCTCAACGCGATCGCCAAGACGGCGCTGCCCAAGCCCAGCAGCGGCGCACACGCCACCAGCGCCCAATACACGCGCACCCGCGACGCCGCCCGCGCCACCTCCGCCGTCAGGAGCGCTCGCTCCCCGTCGGTCAGCGGCCGCTCGCCCGTCTGTGGAAGCCCCCTGCAGAACCGGATCCGCCCCATCGGCATTTCATGCTACTGCCAGCCCGCCGCACGCTCCAAACGAGGCCCCGCATGTCGATCCCCATCTCCCGCACGCTCGAAGCCGGCGCCCTCTCCGGCGTCCTCGGCGGCATCATCGCCAACTTCGCGCACGTGCTCTTCGCGGTGCCGCAAGGCCTGTACTTTCCCGAGCTGGCGCCGCTGCGCGTGTTCGCCGCCGTCCTGCTCGTGAACCTCGGCGCCGCTTTCCTCTTCCGCAACGTCGCCGATCGGCCCGACGCCAATCGCCGCTTCGGCGTCTCGCTCGCCAGCGCGGCCATCTCGGGCAGCCTGCTCCTCCTCGTGACGCACCCGCCGGCGCACGCAGGCCGCGTGTATCCCTTCGTGTTCGCGAGCGTCGCCTTGGCCGCCTACCTCATCATCCCCAAGGCCACGCGCACCCTGGTCGCCACGCGCAGCTAAACCAAGCCCTCCGCGCCCCCGCGCCTCCGCGTTGAGGCAGTTCATCTTTTCATTGGCGAGCGCGACCATAGATCGAACCCGGCCCCGGTGCGTTCACACGAGCAACCCGCTCGTCCACACCGGAGGCCACCATGTTCGCCGCGTTCCTCATCGCCCTGTCGATCTCGCAAGCTCCAGCCGCCACTCCCGTTTCGCCCAAGCCCGACGCCATCAAGGCGCCCGTCGGCGCAGGCGATCTCGACCCGCGTACGCTCGCGCAGAAGCCGCGCATCGACGTGGCCTTCGTCCTCGACGCCACCGGCTCGATGGGCGACGAGATCGACGTGGTCAAGGAGCGCATCGTCGAGATCACGCGCCAGGTGTCCTCCGGCCAGCCGCGCCCCGACGTGCGCTTCGGCATCGTGGCCTACCGCGACCGCGGCGACGAGTACATCACGCGCACCTATCCGTTCACGCGCTCCATCGCCGACGTGCAGCGCTCGCTCTCGCTCATCACGGCCGACGGCGGCGGCGACGAGCCCGAAGCGGTCGCCGAGGGCATGTACGCGGGCGTGCACGACCTCGCCTGGGACGACTCACCGCGCGTCGCGCGCATGATGTTCCTCATCGGCGACGCGGGCCCGCACAGCTATCCGGACGGCAAGGACTGGAAGAAGGTCACCGCCGAGGCCAAGCAGGCGCGCATCACCATCCACACCATCGGCTGCTCGGGGCTCGCGCCGTGGGCCGACCAGGTCTTCGCGCAGATCTCGAAGGGCACGGGCGGTGAGCTTGCGCACCTGACGTACCGGGCGGGCGCGGCGATGGCCAAGGACGGCAAGGAGCACGACGTGCTGCGCGCTGGTGAGAAGACGTATGTGGCCAAGAAGCCGCTGTCGCCGGATGAGTGGAAGAAGGGCGCCGAGGCGCTGGCGAAGAGCGGCGCCATCGAGGAGCTCACCGATTCGTCGGCGGCGCGGCTGGGCCTCGCGGGTCCTGCGGCGCGTGCGGACGGGCTGGCGATGGGCGGCTACGCGACGCGGGGCGCGGGTGGTGCGGGCGCTGCGGCAGCGATCGCCGCGGCTCCGCCGGTGCCCACCAAGGCGGCCCGGCCGTCGGATCTGAACAACCTCGACCACGAGATCGCGGACAAGATCATGAACGCCGCGAAGGCCGAGGGGGTCGCGTACTGAACCCAAGCTCGAACGCACCCGGGTGCTCGCCCGATCACTCACCGCAGAGCCGCAGAAGCGCCGAATCCCTGACCTGGGGGTTCGGCGCCCTTCAGCGCTTCGGCGTCTCTGCGTTGAATCGTCGCCTGAGCGCACTCTGATTGCGAAAGTTCGCCGGGCCTCGTGCTTTCTCCTCCGCCTCGCGTAGGATGACGCCATGCGAATGCGAACCCTGGGCCCGCTGGTTGCGTGCGCTGCGAGTGTCGCCCTCGTGTCCGCGGCGCGGGCCGGTGAGCCTGCGCCGCCCGAGCCCGCGGCCACACCCGAGACGGTGCTGGTGCTGCCGCTCGTGGTGCAGCCCGGCGTGCCGGACTGGACGGGCGTGGCGGTGGCCGAGGTGGTGCTCGACGCCGTCGCGCTCGACAACGCGAACAACTTCCTCACCCTGAAGCAGCTCGACTCGGTCCTGCGCCGCCGCGACCAGCGCCTGAACGACGTGCGCGTCCCGCTGGCCGGCCCTGAGCTCGCGCACACGCTGGGCGCCACGCGGCTCGTCACGGGCACCATCATGGCCCACGGCGACGGCCTCTCCATCGACCTGCAGTCGACCAGCATCAAGGACGGCTCCGTGTTCGCGCAGGCGCACGCCGAGGGCCCGCTCAAGACGCTCCCCAAGATGGCGCACGGGCTGGCGATCGAGATATCCAAGCAGACCCCGAAGTCGCCGATGACGATGAGCCCGACCGCCCTCGAGCAGCTCGCCCGCTGCGCCATCGAGCTCGATCACCAGTCGCTGGCCCCGCGCGCGCGCACGTTCATGTCGGGCGCCAAGCTGGAGCTCGCCTCCGTGCCCTGCGACGCCGCGCTCAAGGCCGACTCCAAGCTCGGGCTCGCGCACGCCTACCACGCCATCCTCACCGCGCTGCACGGCGACAACGCGGGCGCGCGCAAGGAGGCCGCGGCGGTCTCCCGGACGCGGTTCGTGCCCATCGCCTCGCTCGCCGAGTGGTTCGCGGCCCGGCGCGCCAACGACATCGAGGGCTCGCGCAAGGTGCTGGAGAAGGCCGTCCTTGCGCACCCGGGCTTTCTGCACGCCATCGGCTATCTCGGCGAGGACCGCCAGGAGTTGAACGAGGACGCCGCCGCCTTCGAGTGGTGGCGCAAGTACCTGGAGCGCGCTCCGGGCCATCCCTGGGCGACGGCGCGGGCGGGACGCGCGCTGGCGCGGCTCAACAAGATGGACGCAGCCATCGCCTTCACCCAGAAGGCGCTCGTCAGCAGCCCCAACGATCCCGAGCTGCTCATCGAGCTCGCGAGCCGCTACATCGACGCCAAGCGGCTCGACGAGGCCGAGAAGATCCTCATCCCGCTCTTGACCGTGAAGCCCCCGCGCCCGCTCGCCGCGCTGCGCCTGGGCTACCTCTACCAGACGCAGGGCAAGCTCAAGAGCGCCCGCGAGCAGTTCCTCAAGGCCGTCACGCTCGCCCAGCGCGACGATGAGGCCCGCACCCGCGCCATCGCCTACGCCGACCTCGCGCAGGTCGCCGGCAAGGAGGGCCTGCTCGACAACGCTCTCGAGGCCCTGCGCGCCGCGGCCCACGAGGGCATGCGCAAGCTCCCGTGCGAAGCGCCTGAGCTCGTGCAGTGGAAGGGGAACGCCGAGTTCGACCAGGTCTGCGCGTCGGCGGCAGCGCAGCCGCCGGGGCCTGAAGAAGAGGACGTCGTTTCCGTGGAGCTCCAGTAGCACCTCCAGCCAGATCCAAGAGCGGTCCCGGGGCGTGGGGAGGGATTGCGCCCGACTGAGGCGCGGCACATCAAGGCTCTCGCTCGGAGCTCCCAGCACCTCGCGGACGCGAGGTGCCGGCCCAAGCCGCAGGCCTCCCGGAGGGCGCAACCCTCCCCTCGCCCCGGGACCGCGGCCCGCAGCGCAACCCTCCCCACGCCACGGGACCGCGGCCGCCCCGAGACCGCGGACACCGGCGTCCGATCGGCCGATGCCGCGCGGGAGAGATCCTACGAAACAGTTGGACCCGTGCACACCCAAGCGCACGAAATCGCGCGTCGCGGCCCGTTTTTGGGTAGGGTTTCCGTTCCCGTGGACCTGAGCCTCCAAGACGTCTTCGATCGCGCGCGTGCTTCAGGCGCCTGGCTGACGCCGGCCGAGGCCGATCTCGTCTTCGCGGCCGCTGTGCGGGTGGCCTCCGAGAACGGCGCTCCACCTGTGCCGGGCCGCATCCTCCTCGCGCCCGACGGGCACCTCTCGGTCTCGCAGGTCGATCCCCCCGAGCGCCGCGCGTACCTCGCGCCAGAGCTGCTCGCCGCGGATCCGCCGCGCCGCACCGAGCCGCGCGTGCAGGTG
>JAFEBC010000801.1 GCA_018266095.1 Deltaproteobacteria bacterium | reverse complement strand
CGCGAAGAGACCGATCGCGCTCGCCTGGAACACGCGCTCCCAAGCGTCCGTCGCGCGAGGCAGCGAGGCGCGCACGATCGCCCACGCACACGCGGCCGCAGCCAGCAGCGCGAACGCCGCAGTCACCGACGCACCGCCGTCACCGACGCACCGCCGTCACCGACGCACCGCCGTCACAGGTGCTCCAGGATCGACAGGTCGCCCACGCGCGCGACCTCCTGCAGGCGGTACGCGACGCACACGCGCAGCACGAACTCGCTCGAGCCGCCCGCCAGCACCACGCGCGGACCCGTGCCGGGCACCACGATGCGCGGCGCCAACGCATAGAGCGCGTCGAACTGCAGCTTCCCCGAGAGCTCGCCCGGCAGATCGCTCACGAAGCCGATTCGTTCATCGGGCGGCAGGAGCTTGCGCACGGCCGCAAAGCGGTCATCGATGCGCTGCGCCCGCGGCGGCCAGGACTCCTTCCACGCGTGCACCGACACGTCGCGGCCCAGGCCCACCGCGGCCGCGGCGACGACGAGCAGGAGCGAGAGGAGTCGCATGCGTCCCGGAGTCTAGCGCGTGCGCGGGTCTGGCTGGATGCGGCGCGGGCCTGGCCGGCGGCGCGGCCCTGCCTACCGCTTGCGCGGCCGCGCGATCTCGATGGTGACGGCCTTGTCCTTCAGCGTCTGCCCGCTCTTGGCCAGATACTCCGCGTGCGCCTCGGGCTTCACCAGCACGTACGAGTGGCGGCCGTACAGATCCACGGCCAGCACGGTGTCGCGCGCCTGGCCCGCCAGCGTGCTCAGCGCGTCGGCGAGAGCGCCACCTTCCCAGCCCTCCTCGCGGCCCTGCGTGACAAAGAGCTTCACGCGATCGATCGGCGCCGCCGGTGCAGCCGGAGCCGCGGTGCCCGAAGCGTCCGCACCCGAAGCCGCACCCTGTGCCGCCGCGCCGCCCGTTGCGTCCGACGATGCGCCCGCAGCCGAACCCGCGCCCGCAGCCTGACCCGCCTGGTGGCTCTCGAAGCGCTCGCGGTCCGACTTGCCCCCGCGCTCACGTCGCCCACCTTCACGCGAGCCACCCTCACGGCCGCCAGCCTCACGCGAGCCGCCTTCCCGCCCGCTACCCTCACGGCCCTCGCGCTCACGCCGCCCGCGCTCGCCATCCCGCTTCTCGCCGCGCTTCTCCCGCTTCTCGTGCTTCTTGGCCGGCGCCACCTCGCTCGCGCCCGTCGCCAGCGGCTCCAGGTGCTTCTCTCCCGCCGCCCGCTGCTGCGCGCGCTCCATGCGGTGGTGCGTGAAGAAGTACTTGAGCGCGTACGCGATCAGCATGTTGCCGTCGTCGCGCGCCGACAGGTCCTGCGCCAGCGGCAGCATCGCCTCGAAGGCCACGCCGCCCGTCATCGCGTCGCGAAGCTCCTTGATGTGCTTGCCCGTCCACAGCGCGCGCGCCTCCTCCGGCGTCGGCAGCGTCCGCGTCTCGAACTTCACGTTGTACTTCTTCTCCAGCGCCGACAGCGTCATGATCTCCGCGCCGGACACGAGCGACATCGCGGTGCCCTTCTTGCCGATGCGCCCCGTGCGCCCCACGCGGTGCATGTACACGGCGGGATCTTCAGGCAGCGAGTAGTTGATCACGTGCGACAGGTCGCTGATGTCGATGCCGCGCGCCGCGAGATCCGTCGCCACCATGAAGCGCAGCTCGCCCTTCTTGATCTTCGCCATCACCCGCTCGCGCTGGCCCTGCGCGAGGTCGCCGTTGAGCATCTCCGCGTCGAAGCCGTGCCGGTTGAGCACGTTGGCGATGAGCTCGGTGTCCGTGCGCGTGTTGCAGAAGATGATCGCGCTCTCCGGGTCCTCGCGCTCGATGAGGTAGAGCAGGTTGCGCGGCTTCGGATACGAATCCACCAGGTGGAAGATCACGTTCTTGATGTGATCCACCGTGAACACGTCGCCCGAGAGCAGGATCGTCTCCGGCTTGTTCAGATAGCGCTCGACGAGCTGCGCGATGTCCGGCGGCACCGTGGCCGAGAAGAGGAGCGTCTGGCGCTCCTTGGGCATCAGGTCGAGCAGGTGCGTCACGTCCTCGAAGAAGCCCGCGCCCAGCATCTCGTCGGCCTCGTCGAGTACCACCATCTTCACGCCGCCGAACTTGAGCGTGCCGCGGCGCTGCAGGTCCATCACGCGGCCCGGCGTGCCGACGACGATCTCCGCGCCCCTGGCCAGCGCGTCGTTCTGCTGGTCCATCGAGGCGCCGCCGTAGATGGCGATGACCGACAGGTCCTTGTGCTTGGCCAGGGCGGTCAACTCCTGCGCCACTTGAAGCGCCAACTCGCGCGTGTTGCAGAGGATGACGCCGCTGACTTCGCGCGTGCCCGCCGGGATGCGCTCCAGCATTGGGATGCCGAACGCGGCCGTCTTGCCCGTGCCCGTCTTGCTGCGGACGATGAGGTCCTTGCCCGCGAGGATCGGCTCGAGCACCGCGGCCTGCACCGGCGTGGGCGCGATGTAGCCCTTGTCGGCGATGCCCTTGCGCAGATCCTCCGAGAGCGGGAGCTCGGCGAAGGTCTTGGTGGCGATGTAGTCGCTGGGGGCCGTCGCGGGTGCGGCTGCGTCGGGCGCGATGGTGCTGGGGGTGCTCTCTGTGGCCGGGGTCTCGCTCATCGGACTGTCCTTCAGAAGGGTCGCGTCAGCCTTCGGGGCGTCCGGCGAGGCTCTTCTGTTGGCCTCGCACGATGGGACGCGCGCCGCGGCTTGTCCGCGAAAAAGTTTGCCTGTATAGCACCGCCTCTCTCGGAAAGTCGAGGCAATGGCAACGCAGGGTCGCAAGGCCAAAGCGCAGGGTCAGAATGCCGCGGCCGCGCCGGATGCAGCCAACCCGGAATCGGCGCCAGGGGTTCGCGCGTCTAAGTCTGATGTGAAGACGAAGACACAATCGCGCCCGGCTCCCGCCAAGGCCCAGAAGGGCCCGGAGGAGGCAGCCAAGAAGGGCGCCGCGAAGGCCGCCAAGGCCAAGAAGCCCGCCCAGGCCGCCGAGGTCGAGGCCGAGGACACGGCCGCGTCCGATGAGGCCGCCGATCCCGTCCCGCTCGAACCCGAGGTCATCGACGATCGCGCGCAGGCCCTCCCTCTGGAGCCCGAGATCGCCGACGAGGACGACGGCGACGAGCCCGAGGAAGCCGACGCCGATCTCGCCGACACGCGCCTGCCCGTGCCCGCGGGCCGCGATCTGTCGCGCGCCGATGCGCTGCAGCGTTATCTGGCCGAGATCGCGCGCCACCCCCTGCTCTCGCGCGAGGAGGAGACGCGGCTCGCCACCAAGTTCCAGGAGACGCACGACCCGCAGCTCGCCTATCGCCTGGTGACCGCGAACCTGCGCCTGGTGGTCAAGATCGCCTTCGAGTACCGCCGCGCCGCCTTCAACGTGCTCGACCTCATCCAGGAGGGCAACGTCGGCCTCATGCAGGCCGTGCAGAAGTTCGACCCGACGCGCGGCGTGAAGCTCTCGTCGTACTCCGCGTGGTGGATCCGCGCGTACATCCTGCGCTACCTGATGGACAACTGGCGCATGGTGAAGCTCGGCACCACCCAGGCGCAGCGCAAGCTGTTCTTCAACCTGCGCAAGGAGCAGGAGAAGCTCATCGCGCAGGGCTTCGCGCCCGAGACGAAGCTGCTCGCCGAGAAGCTCGACGTGAGCGAGCAGGACATCCGCGAGATGGACCAGCGCCTGGGCAACGACGAGTTCTCGCTCGACACGCCGGTCGCGGGCGTGGACGACGCGCGGCAGACGTACCTGGACCGCCTGAGCGAGCCCAACGAGGGCGCCGAGGTGGAGCTGGGCGACGAGGAGCTCAAGCGCGTCTTCCGCGAGCACCTGGCCGAGTTCGGGCGCACGCTCCTCGACGAGAAGGACAAGTTCCTGTTCGAGCACCGCATCGCCGTCCCTGAGGGCGAGGAGCCGCTCACGCTGCAGCAGGTCGGCGACCGCTACGGCTTCACCCGCGAGCGCGCGCGTCAGCTCGAGGCGCGCCTGACCGACCGATTGCGCGAGTTCATGAGAGAGCGCATGCCCGACTTCGCGCAGCTCTCGATGCGCGACGAAGACGAAGAGGAGGGTCCTTGAGCGCAGCCGCCGAAGCCACCGCAGACACGAACTCCGCCGCGCACCCCTGGCTGCAGCGGCGCATCCTCCTGCCCCTCGTGGCCGTGCTGGTGATCATCAACCTGCCGTTCCTCAACGTGGTCCTGCGCGGCTCTCCCGAGGTCACGCAGTCCGTGCCGTTCCGCGACGACTTCAACCACTCCTCGCTCGGCAACGACTGGTGGTCGAACGGCGGCCAGTGGCGCATCGTCAACGGCGAGCTCTACTCGCCCGGCGTGGGCAACAACCCGCTCTGGCTCAAGGCCAGGCTGCCCGCCGACGCGCGCATCGAGTTCGACGTGCGCAGCGAAGGCGCAAACGGCGACATCAAGTGGGAGGCCTGGGGCGACGGCCGCAACCACTCGACCGGCTACGTGTTCCTCTTCGGCGCCTGGGCCAACCGCGAGAACCGCATCTGCAAGCTGGACGAGCACGCGCTCACCGAGGACGGCCAGCGCGCCCGCCTGGCGCAGCTCAAGCTCCCGCTGCGCCAGCGCTCGCCCGGCCTCGAGGGCGTGATCGAATCCATCCAGCAGCCCTTCATCGCCTGGAGCGCGCGGCGCGACCTGGAGAAGCTGCAGGCCGGCACCTACTACACGCGCGACGTCCCCGTGGTGGTCACGCGCCTCGAGCCCAAGGTGGTCAAGGGCCAGCGCTACCACATGAAGATCGAGAAGCGCGGCACGCACCTGCGCTGGGAGATCGACGGCCAGCTCATGCTCGAGCTCGAGGACAAGTCGCCCTTGAGCGGCCGCGGCAACGATCGCTTCGGCTTCTCGAGCTGGCAGAACGACACCTACT
>JAFEBC010000800.1 GCA_018266095.1 Deltaproteobacteria bacterium | reverse complement strand
ATTGCGGCCCCAAGTCTGGACCTCGGCTCCCCGGATGTAGAGGCCCTCGAGCAGCCACTGCGCGCCATCGAAGGTGATGAAGGGATAGTCCCACTCGAGGTTCGGATAGCGCAGCCCCACGAGCTTGTTGAGGAGCAGGAGGAGCATCGACGCGCCCAGGACCAGGCGGATCACACGCTCCTTTCGGAGGCGCCCGTCGCCTCGACCCACGTCGAGCGCGAGGCCGACTGGCTCCAACGAATCGTCCGGGGGCGTGTTCAAGCGCCCGCCGCCCTCAGCTTCATCTGCAGCACCCGCGTCATCACGTGCATCAGCACCGTCTGCACATCCTCCGCGTGCTGCATGTCGTCCACGTGCGCGATGAGGCTCACCTCCGCGAGCCCCTTCAGCTTCCCCCCGTCAAACCCGCTGATCCCCACCGTGTGCGCCTTCTTCTCGATCGCGTACTCCACGGCCCGCAGGATGTTCGGCGAGTTCCCGCTCCCCGACACCGCGATCACCACATCTCCTTCATTCAGGTAGTTCCGCAACTGCCCCACGAAGACCTGCTCATACCCCACGTCGTTCGCCCACGCCGTCATCACCGGCACGTTGTCGTTCAGGCAGATGACGCGGAACTTCTTCGCGCCCGGCACCGCCGCGGTCTTGGCCAGGTCGCACAGGAAGTGGCTCGACGCCGCCGCGCTGCCGCCGTTGCCGAACACGAACACCTGGCGGTCGTGCTGCACGGTCTCGACGAGCAGGTCGACCACTCGCTCGAGCTTGTCGAGCTCGATGCGGTCGAGGACCTGCTTCATCTCGTCGAAGTACTTCGCTGCGAACTCGCGGACCATGGACGGCTCCAATCAGGCGTCGTCGGAGATATAGACGATCTTGCTCCCGCCGCGCTCCATCTTCACCGACAGCTCCTGCGCCGGCGCCAGGGCCTGCCGCAGCGCCGCGTGCTTTGCCGGATCCGCGAGCACGAGCAAGAAGCCGCCGCCGCCTGCGCCCAAGAGCTTCCCGCCCCACGCGCCCGCGTCGCGCGCCGCCGTGTACATCGCGTCGATGCCGCCATTGGAGATGCTGGAGGTCATCGAGCGCTTGAGCCGCCACGCCTCGTCGAGCAGCGCGCCGAAGTCGGCGATCTGCCCGGCCTCGAGCAGCGTCTTGGCCTCGTGCGCGAGCTCGACCATGCGCTTCATCGCGTTGAACTTCGCGTCTTCGCTCTGCAGCGCCGTGTTCTGCGCGCTGAGCACCGCCGACGCGCTCCGCTGCTCGCCCGTGTAGAAGAGGAGCATGCTCGCCTGCAGCGCCACGCGCGATCGCGCCGAGGTGACCACCGGCGCAACGTCGACGCTGTCGTCCGGGAAGAAGCGGATGAAGTTCAGGCCGCCGAACGCGCTCGCGTACTGATCCTGCGGGCCGATGGGCGCGCCGAGATCGTGCATCTCGAGGTGCGCCGCCTCCCGCGCGAGGCGCGAGGGCGAGGCGTGCTGGCCCAGGTGCGCGTACATCAGATTCAAGAGGCCGACCGTGAAGGCGCTCGATGAGCCGAGGCCCGTGCCTGCGGGCACATCGGCGGTGCTGGCGATCTCGACGCCGCCCGGGATCCCCAGGCGCTCCAGCACGCGGCGCACCAGCGGATGCTTCACGTCGGCCACGCGGTCCGCGACCTCGGTGCGCGCGTACTTCACCGTGGTCTTGCCGTCGAAGCTCGGGTGCACCGAGAGGTACATGTACTTGTCGATCGAGGTCGACAGCACCGCGCCCATCGCGCGGCGCGAGAAGGCGGGCAGGTCCGAGCCGCCGCCGAAGAAGGACACACGAAAGGGCGTGCGGGTGATGATCATGCGAGCACCTTCAAGCGCAGCGAGTCGTCGAACGTGAGCGAGAGATCGGCCCGTGCGCGCGTGGCGGCCACGGCGTCGCTCTCCTCGGCGCGGCCATCGACGGCTTCGTCGAGCGCGGCGCCGGTGAGGCCCTTCCAACGGTAGAAGTCGAGCCGTCGGGCGCGCAGCGCCACGGGGTCGGCGCCGAGCCACACCTTGAGCGCTCCTGGAACGTCCAACGCACAGGCGAGCACGCCGTCGATGATCAGCACCTCTCCCGAGCGCTGCAGCACCTCGGTGGGCGCGCGCTCGCGCGTGAGCGGATCGTAGCCCGGGACCTCGATGGCAGTGCCCGCGGCGAGCGCCCGCACGGCCGCCTCTGCCTGCGCAAAGCTCGTGCGCTCGGCCACCGTCGATTCGCTGCGCCGCTCGTTCGCGGGCTGGATGAAGCGGTCGAGCGAGAGGCGGAGCGTGCGCCGCCCTTGCGATTCGAAGCGCAGCGCCAGCGCCGACGCCGCCACGGTCTTTCCCGCACGCGACGGCCCGCCGACGAGCACCACCGCGCTCGTCCCGCTCGCAGCGGCGCGCCCGGCCAGGAGCGCGTCCCACGACGGCGCGGTGTCGAGCATGAAGGCCACCGCCTGCGCCACGTCGGCCACGATCGGCGTCTCCGGCGGCACCAGGTGCTTGCCGTCGCGGCACGCGCTCCCCGTGCGCACGCCCACGCCGAGATAGCCCCCGAGCCGCGCGCAGAGCAGGTCCGTCGAGCGGTCGCCGACCACGATCGAGCTGCGCCGCGCCACACCCAGCGACGCCTCCGCTTGATGCAACAGCCCCGGCAGCGGCTTGCGGCACGTACACGCGACCTTCAGCTCCGGCCGCTCGCCCAGGAAGCCGCGCTCGGTGTGGTGCGGGCACACGAAGAGCTCGTCGAGCCACGCGCCGTCCGCCCCGAGCAGGCCCTCCATGCGCCGGTGGATGTCCGCGAGCCCGTCCTCGGTCACCTCGCCGCGCGCGATCACCGGCTGGTTCGTCACGCACGCCGCGATCACATGCGCCTCGTTCAGCCTGCGCAGCGCCGCCGCCGTCCCCGGCACGATCTCGAGCTGGGCCGCGTCGCTCAGGAACGGCACGTCCTCGATGAGCACGCCGTCGCGATCGAGCAGCACAGCCGGCCGCTCTGCGCTCCGCCGCATCGACCGCGGGATCCCACGCGCCAGATCGCGCTCGACCTGCGCGCGCCGCGCCGTGGTGCCCATGTCCTTCAGATACTCGCCCGTCCGGTACGCGAACAGCGGCAGCCCGCGCCGCGCCAGGTCCGGAAACACCTCGCGCGCAAAGTCGCGCGGCACGGCGTCGTCCGGGATCTCGCCGAGCACTCGCTTGCTGCACACATAGAGCGCCGCGCTGCACAGCGCCCCCGCGTCCGCGCCCGCCTGGTCCTCCTTGCGCACCATCTTCAGCACGCGCCCGCGCGCATCCGCGATCACGCGATCGCTGTCGAACGGGTGGTTGTTCGGGTGCACCACCAGCGTCGCCCACGCCGCGTTCGCGCGATGCGCCCGCAAGAGCTCCAGCACCGACACGTCCGCGAGCACGTCCGCGTATACGACGAGGAATTCGTCATCCAGCAGCGCCGCCGCCTTCTTCACCGCGCCCGCCGTGCCCAGCGGCTCCGTCTCGATCGAGGTGCGGATCTCGAGCCCGCGCGTGCGCCCCACGCCCAGGTGCGCCGCGAACTTCTCGTGCTGGAACGCGGTGCACAGCACGATGTCCGTCACGCCCTCGCGCCCGAGCCACCCGAGCACGTGGTCGATCATCGGCACGCCGTTCACGGGCACGAGCGGCTTGGGCATGTCCGCGCCCAGACGAGTGCCCTTGCCGCCGGCTAGGACGACCGCTTGCACTTGAGGGCCTCCGCCTCGATGGCCGCGCGCACCGCCTCGCGCGAGTTGCGCAGCGGCCGCCAGCCGAGCGCCCGGATCTTGCGCGTGTCGTACTCGAACTTCGGCACGTCGCCGGGCCAGCCGCGGTTGCCCGTGCCGTACACGATCTCGGCCTCGGGGAGCTGCAAGACCTCGCGGATGGTCTCGGCCATCTCGCGCACGGTGGTCGAGCCCTCGCCCGCGATGTTGTAGGTGGCCACCGGCTCGGCCGGATGCTGCACCGCGAGGTCGATCGCGCTCAGCAGGTCGTCCACGTGCAGGTACGGCTTGTCCTGCGAGCCATCGCCCAGCACGTCGAGCCGCGTGCGCGACTTGTGCAGCTTGCGCACGAGATCGAGCACCGCGCCGTGCGTGAGGTTGGGCCCGACCACATTGGGAAAGCGGAACACCCACGCGCGCATCCCCTTCAGGGCGCAGAACGCGCTGATGTACGCCTCGGAGGACAGCTTGGCCGCGCCGTAGAACGAGATGGGCGCGAGGGGCCCGTGGTCCTCATCCAACGCGCCCGGCGCGTCGCCGTAGATCGCCGAGGTCGACGCGAACACCAGCTCGCGCGTGCCCGCGTGCCGCATCGCCTCGAGCGTGTGGAACGTGGTCAGGAAGCTGCGCGAGAGATCGAGGCTCGGATCCGCGGAGCTCTTGGAGATGTCCGAGTTCGCCGCGAGGTGGAACACGCGCTCGGGCCGTACGCTCGCCATCAGCTTGGGAAACTCGGGCCCGCACACGTCGAGCGGCTCGAAGCGAAACCGCGGATTCGCCTGGAGTGGCGCGATGGCCTCGCGCGAGCCCAGCGACAGATCGTCGACCGCGACCACCTCGTGCCCCGCGTCGAGCAGCCGCGCGTCGAGCCGCGACCCGATGAACCCCGCGCCGCCGGTGACCAGGATCTTCACGCCGCGCCTCCGGACACGTCAGCTCCTTCGCTCTGGGCCCGCGCCACGCCACCGGGAGCGCCCGGAATCACGCCGAGCTCCCGCACCGACTTCGGCATCACGCCCGTCTGCTTCACCAGTTCGCGCAACTGCTCCCGCGCGCCCCGGTGCTCGGCGCCCACGCGCCGCCCGAGGATGAGCTCGTTCTTCAGCGAGTGCTCCCACCCCGTCAGCTCCGTCACTGTCACCACGTAGCCGAACGATTCGAGGAGGAGCGCCCGCATCACGTTGGTGAGATGTGCCCCCGCCTCGCGGCGGTGGATCGGATGCGCCCACAAGAGCGGCCACGCGCCCTCGCCCGGCTTCTCGTCCTTGAGCTGCCGCGCCACCTCGGCCTGACAGCAGGGCACCACGGCGATGTGGTCGGCCTTGCGGCGGATGGCGAGCAAGAGCGCGTCGTCGGTCGCGGTGTCGCAGGCGTGCAGCGCCGTGACGAGGTGGAGGCGGTCGGGGAGGGACGGGGAGGGCGTTGGCGGTAGCGTTTGCGTAGGCGTAGGCGTAGGCGTTGGCGTTTGCGTAGGCGTTGGCGTAGGCGTTAGCGTTGGCGTAGGCGTTTGCGTTGGCGTAGGCGTTTGCGTAGGCGTAAGCGTAGGCGTTGCCGTCTGCAGCCGTGCTCCCACGGGTCCGTGCGCCGCCTCCTCTAGCGTCAGCGGCACGAACTTCATCCGCTCGTACCCGAGCTTCTTCGCCCGCTCCTCGCCGCGCTTCACCAGCTCCACGCGCGACTCCACATTCCACAACGTGGTCTGCGTCTCCTTGAGGAACAGCTCGTACAGCACGAACCCCAGGTACGCATTCCCCGCGCCCGCATCGAGCATCTGCGCCTGCGGGAACCGCGCCAGCACGTCGTGCACCGCCGGCGCCAGGAGCTGCGCCAGGTGGTTCACCTGCTTCAGCTTGCGCAGCGAATCCGCGTGCAGCTTCCCGTCGCGGCCGATGAGGTGCAGCTCCTTGAGCAGCTCCTCCGACTGGCCCGGGACCAATTCGCGCTTGGGGACGGCTTGCGT
>JAFEBC010000007.1 GCA_018266095.1 Deltaproteobacteria bacterium | reverse complement strand
TGACCCGCAACGCCGCCGCCCGGACCCACCTCGTCTCCTGGTCCCGCCTCGTCTCCGGGGCCCGCCTCACCTCCGTGTCCCGCCTCGCGACAGTGCCGCTCCTGTGCGCGCTCGCGCTCCTGAGCCAGGGCTGCCCCGCGTACATGCTCGCGGGCCTCTCGCGCGGCGACAATCGCACCACCGTCTCCGTGCCCGAGTCGACGCGCGCGCCGCTCCTCTGCAACGGCGTGGCCTGCAGCTCGGTCCAGGTCGAGCGCAACATCCACACCGGCCGCAGCCGCGGCGTCTGGGGCGTCACCACCGCGCTCGAGGGCGCGGGCGGCCTCGCCATGTTCGTCGCTGGCACGGCTGGGCTGGCCAACAGCGTGACCATCAGCGGAGGCAGCAGCGGCGGCACCGGCGGAAGCAGCGGCAGCGGCGGCGCGGTCCTGTTGGCCATGGGCAGCCTGCTCCTGACGTTCTGCTCCATCGACCTGCTCGCGGGCCTCGTGTCCGACGAGTTCGGCGACCACACCGAGCTCGCCATCCCCGCGATGGTCACCGCTTCCTGGGACGGCAAGCCCGTGATGCTCAACGTGTCCGACGTCGCGCCCGACGGCGTGCACCCGCTCACCAGCTTCTCGCTCGCGCAGGCCATGAGCCGCCGCGAGCTCGTCGCCAACGGCGCCTCCACCGCGCCCCCGGCCCCGCAGGCGCTCCTCTCGCCCGCCGCGCCGTTTCGGGCGCCCTCCACGCCGTCCCAGCCGCCCGCCTCGCAGGCCTCGGCAGCGTCCTCCCCGCGCGCCGCGCCCGCGGCCCCCTCGGCCTATGGCGCCGACTTCCCCAGCCACAGCAAGGTCGCCATCCTCGACTTCAAGAACTTCACCCAGGACCTCAACGTCGAGAACGTCCGCTACTTCGCCGACGTCGTCCGCGGCGCCACCCTGCGCGCCGTCCCGCGCTTCGACATCATGACGCGCGAGAACCTGCTCGTCTTGCTCAAGGCCTCCGGCAAGGCCGCCGAGGACTGCGAAGGCGAGTGCGAGGTCGACACCGGCCGCCGCATCGGCGCCGATCTCGTCGTCACCGGCGACATCCAGCACATCGGCACCAAGCTCAAGCTCACGCTGCGCCTGCACGAGACGAAGGACGGCCGCCTGCTCTCGACGGCCATCGTCAGCGGCAAGACCATCGACGACCTCGACGGCGCCACGGAAGCGGGCGTGGCGGAGTTGATCCAGCCGCTCAAGTAGGGCCAGAGTGCGGGGCAGGGGGATCGATGTTCCGCTCTGCGCTGCTTCGCGCTTTCCCATTGGTGTTCGCTGGCGTGCTCGCCGCCACGTCGGGCTGCCACGCGCGCTGGAATCCATTCAGCACCGCGCCCCAGTACGGCTACAAGCCCCAGGAAGGCACGCTCGGCTTGCTGATGCGCGGGAACCTGACCGACTCCAGCGCGGGCTACTTCTCGGACTTCCACTACGCAGTCCCAGCCAAGGGCACGCTGCGAGTGCGCCTGCAGGGCTCAGACCCCACGGTACCGCTCGAGGTGCACGTCTTCAGCGATGGCAGCGTCCCGGTTGCCGCGATCCAGGACCCTGTCGACAAATCGCTGATCGTTCCGGTAGACGCGGGCGACTTCTACGTCGTCGTCAGCCAGAGCTGGAAGGGCGCAAAGAACCTCTACTTCTCTCTCTTCGTTGAGTTCGCGCACGCTCCAGGCGCCTTCGGATGTGGGGTCGGTGGCCAGCTCATGGACGACGTCATCGGCTCGGGCGCCAACGAACGCTACGAGGTCCCCGCCAGCGGCACCCTGTACATCCGCGTGGACGGCGTCGATCCAGAAGCTCGCCTCGTGATCCAGGTGTTCACTGACAGCAAGACGCCGATCGCAGCCACGCGTGCGCCGTCCGACCGCGCGCTCCTGCTCCCGGTGCAGAAGGGCCCTCACCTCGTCGTGGTCGGCCAGACCTACGAGAGACCGACGAACGCCACCGTGACGCTGTGCACCGCATTCGCCCCGGACACCTCGGCGATGGCTGACACGCCTCGCTGACCGAGCCCCGCCCCGCCGCGCCGCTCGAAGATCGATGCTATCTTCCGCTCTTCCGCTCGGCGTCCGAGCGAGGAGGTTCCCGAATGCTCGTGCGCCCGTTCTCGCCGCCGACAGTCGTCTCCAGCAGCAACGCGCTCGCGCTCTCCCGTACCCGCGCCGCCGACGCCTGCCGCCTCGCCGCGGCCATCCCCTTCGCCCTCACGCTCGCCTGCGCCGCCCCCAAGCCCGCGCCCACTCCCGACGCGCCCGTCGAGCCCTCCGCCTCCGACCGCGCACTCCTCGCCCGCCAGCCGCTCGCGCTCGACGAGGCCCTCATCGTCAACGACGACGCGCTCAAGGTCCACGCGCCCGCGTTCCTCGAGGCCCTCCGCTGCGCCGCCGCCGACGAAGGCTTCTCCGTGGCCGCCCGCCCGCCGCGCCCCGGCGACCTCGTCCTGCACGCGAGCTTCGACTGGACGCCCCCCGGCGCCGACCTGAAGCCCAGCCTGTTCTTCTCCCTCTCGCTCGAGCGCGACGGCGCCCGCGTCAACGAGTCGTCCCTGCGCCAGGCCGAGGGCTTCCCCGGCGACTCCGACGGCATGCACGAGCTCGCCCGCAAGCTGGTCCGCCCGCTGGCCCGCTCGGCGCGCACCCGCGACTTCCTGCAGGCGCGCGATCCCTGAGCGTCTTTCGACTACTTCGTGGGCGCCACCGGCGCCGCAGCCGCCGCCTCGCCGATCGCCGCCAGGTCCTTCTCGATCACCGTCTCGAGGTCCTTCCCCTCCTCACGGTAGATCGCCTGCACACGCCCCTTCGCGTCGATGAGGAACGTCCGCGGCAGCGCCAGCTTGCCGTCCGCCTGCAGCCCGTAGTCCTTGGCGATGTTCTCGAACTTGTCGTGCAGCGCCCGCGACGTGTCCATGCCGTGCTTGGTGGCGAACTCAGTGGCCTTCGCCGCGTCCGGCTCCACGTCCACCAGCACCAGGCGGAACTTGCCCGCGTGCTTCTTCTCCAAGGCCACCAGCC
>JAFEBC010000079.1 GCA_018266095.1 Deltaproteobacteria bacterium | reverse complement strand
GCCGAACGGGCCGTCCTGGCGCGAGCACCAGTAGTGGATGTTGATGTCGAACGCGCCGTCGAAGGGCTTGGTGTACGTGATGTTCTCGGGCCCGAGGCCCCAGCGCTGGTCGATGTCCAGCGAGGCGTCGTTGGTGCGATCGCGATCGGGCCACACGCCGCCCTGCGCGCTGCAGCTCTGGTTGGCGCAGCCCCAGTCGGGCTGCTTGACCGCGAAGAACACGTCGCCGCACGGCTGGTTGCCGCCGCAGTTGTTCTGGAACATCTGGCCGCCGGGGCCGGTCAAGTGCAGGTCCACATCGCCATAGTTCTGCGGCCAGGTGAGCTCGACGTGCAGCGCGCCCTTGGGCACGACGTGCAAGGTCTTCTGCAGCGGCGCCGACTGGCAGGCCGAGTCCTTCACCAAGAGCTCCACCACGTAGTCGCCGGCCTGGCGCATCTGGAGCTGCACCTTGGAGCCCGTCCCCGCGATCTGGTCGGTCGCGCCCGCGGGCTGGCTGGCCACGCGCCACAGGTACGTGAGCGCGCCGTTGGGGGCCGTCGAGCCCGTGCCGTCGAGGGTGATGGTGTCGAGCGGATCGAACTGGAAGGTGGCCGGATCGACGGTGACGCCCTTGCGCACGGTGGTGAAGGCCGCGGTGGGCGCGGTGCCGTTGCACACGGGCGGCTGGCCGCTGCCGATGACCTCGCGCGAGTCGCGGATCTCGAGGAGCGTGCCGCCGGGGCCGGCGCCCGGGATGTCGAGGATGAAGTCGAACGAGGCGTCGTCGTTGCGCACCTGCGTGGGCGAGTACGTGACGTCGAACTTGAGCGAATCACCGGCCGAGAACGTGGTGCTGGCCGCCGGCAGCGAGCCCGCGGGGATGGTGAACTCGTGCGTCGTCGGCGCGAACGGCGAGAAGGTCAGGCTCTTGATGGTGAAGTCGGCCGAGCCGCAGTTCGTGAACGTGAGCGTGAGCGTGCGCGACTGGTTGATGGGCACGGCGCCGAAGTCGAGGCCCGTGTCGGGATCGATGCACAGCTTCCAGCCCAGCGAGGCGGCGATGAGCGGCACGTTGAGGGTCGGCACGTAGGGGTCGTTGGTGATGATGGTGAGCGCGCCGCGGTAGGTGCCGCTCGCGGGGGCGGTGACCGTGAGGGTCAGGTCCGCCGAAGCGCCCGGCTCGATGACCTGCGGCTTGGTGCCCCCGAGCGAGAACGCCGGGTTGGTGGTGGCGTCGAGCTTGGTGTCGGTGAAGAGGAGCTGCGCGTCCCCGTCGTTGAAGATGCGCACGGTGCGGGCGTTGGCGATGTTGGGCACCACGCCCGCGTAAGAAATGGTGGGGATGACCGGCGGGCTCTGCTCCAGCTTGCTGCACTCGTCGGCGATGGGCTGGCCGGAGGGGTCGAGGCCGCAGACGCGCATGCGCGCAGACTTGCCCTGGCCGGTGACGTCGAGGTTGACGACCTGGTGGTCGGGGTCGTTCGAGTCGATCTCGATCTTGCCGGCGGCGGCGTGCGGCGCGGTGGGCGTCCAGCGCACGGCGAAGCGGGCGCACTCGCTGGGCTGCAGCGTGAGGCCGCCCGAGCGGCGCACGTCGTGACAGTCGTTCTCGAGGAGCTGCGCCACCGCGATCTCGCTGTTGGGATCGGCGGCGACCTTGATGTTGGCGATGACGAGGTCGGCGGTGCCCACGTTGGTCACGTCGACCAGGATCTGCTGGGCCGAGCCCACCGGCGCGGGCGCGAAGGCGAGCGTGGTGGGCGAGACGTCGATGCCGGGCGTGAGCGTGTGGAGGCCGTTCTGCTGCTTGCAGGCGGTCACCGCGCCAAACAGGCCGAACGCGAGCGTGAAGAGCGCGACGAACGAGAGCGAGGGCTTCCGCATGGACATCCGTGCTCCTGGCCTGACGCGCCCCGAGAGGTCGCTTGGCTCGAAAACGCCGAGTGTGGCAGAACCCTTGTGCCGGACCCCTCGGACATTCGACCGAAGGGAAATCACGCGTCGCGTCAAGAACTGGACGTCGCGTGGGGGAAAGCGTGCGCGCTCGGGTTTATTGCAGTATTTTTCGCATCTCTCGAAACACGTGGGTCCGTCCGATCGTAGCGACCTGCGACACCATGCGATCCCGCCTCCTCCCGATCGTGGCTGCGTTCCTGGCCGCGCTGGCCCCCGCTGTGGTCCGCGCCGATGACGCGCCCGTGCCCGAGGGTCAGCCTGTGCCCGATGGTCAGCCCACGCCCGGGCAGCCCGCCGGTCCTCCTCCCGAAGCGCCGCCCGAGAAGCCCGGCCAGCCCAACACCGCCCCGCCGCCGGCGCCCGCGCAGGTCGATCCGGCCAAGCTGGCGGCCTTCATGCGCACGCTGCACGCGGCGCGCCGGGTGGGCGAGATCAAGCTCGACGGCGTGCCGGACGAGGCCGCGTGGAAGGCCGCCGCCGTGGCCGACCACTTCACGCAGTCGCAGCCCGACGAGGGCAAGCCGTCCACGGTCGACACCCGCGTGCGCGTTCTCTGGGACGACACCTATCTCTACGTCTCGGCCGAGTGCGACGACCCCGAGCCGCCGCGGGCCAACCTCTCGCGCCGGGACCGCTTCGTCGAGGGCGACTGGATCTCGTTCGACTTCGACACCACCTTCGATCGGCGCACCGCGTACCACTTCCAGGTGTTCGCTGGCGGACACGTGCTCGACGGGCTGCACTTCAACGACGTCGAGTTCAGCTCGGACTGGGACGCGCCGTGGGAGGCCGAGGTGGCGCTGCACGACAGGGGCTGGTCGATGGAGGCCAAGATCCCGCTGCGCGTCTTGCGCATCCCGGTGGACGCCAAGCAGTTCGGGTTCAACGTGTTCCGCCGCGTGTCGCGCCGCGGCGAGGAGAGCCAGTGGCGGTTCGTGCCGAAGGGCACGCCGGGCGACGCGAGCCTGCTCGGGAACCTCGACGGCATCGAGGGGATCAAGCCCATCTCGGCGCTGGAGCTGAAGCCGTACCTCGCGGGCAAGATCACGCGCACCTGGCCGCCGCCGGGGCCGACGCCGCACTCGGACTTCGGGCTGTGCACCTCGAATGGCCTGGCGCCGCAGACGGTGGCCGCGGCCTGCTTGGGGCTCGACCTGCGCTACAACCTGTCCAGCGACCTGTCTCTGGTGGCCACGGTGAACCCCGACTTCGGGCAGGTCGAGGCGGACGCGCTGACGCTCAACCTGACCACGTTCGAGCTCTTCTTCCCCGAGAAGCGGCCGTTCTTCCTGGAGGGCCTGGACCTCTTCCGCGTGCCGCTGGCCGTGAACATGGGCGGGCCCTACGGCGGCAACGCGTACCAACTGTTCTATTCGCGCCGCATCGGCCGCGCGACGCCCGATCCGGCCACGCTGCTCGACGACGACACCGTGCTCTACAAGCCGTCGGCGGTGCCCGTGGCCGTCGCCACCAAGCTGTCGGGAACGCTGGGGCCGGTATCCCTGGGCGTGCTCTCGGCGGTCGAGCCGCGCACCTACACGCAGGTCCTGCACGGGAACGGCCAGCAGGAGGACGTGCGCACGACCGAGGCCACCTATGACGGCGCGTTCCGGCTGCGGCTGCCGGTGGGCGACCACTTCTTCGGCGGTGCGCTGTTCACGGCGGTGGATCCGCTGGAGGCGCCGGGCGCGCGGCACGCGCACACGGGCGCGCTCGACTTCTCGCTCTTCGACGACGGGCGCGTGTGGACCTTCGGTGGACAGCTCGCGGGCTCGCTCATCAACGGCGGGCCGCTGGAGACGCTGCGCGACGGCACCACCATCGACCCCGGCGGCAACGGCTCGGCGGGCGGCGCGGGCTCGCTCCTGCTCACGCGCAACGGCGAGATGGTGCAGCTCATGGCCTCGCTCGACTACCTGAGCCCGACCTTCGACACGAATGACCTCGGCTACCGGCGGCGCGGCAACCTCATGCGCGGCCTGACCATGTTCACGCTGCGCGATCCACACCCGAACGACTGGCGGCAGTACTGGCAGATCAACGGCTGGCACCGCGAGGTGCATGACGCCAGCGGCTCGGTGCTCTTGCAGCGCGACGACGGCTTCGAGTGGTACGTGACCTTCAACAACCTCTGGAGCACGGGCGGCGGCAACTACTACACCTGGAAGCACGCCGACGACCGCGAGCTCGACGACGGCACGCCCATCGAGCGCACCGACAACTACGGCCTCTACCTCTGGTTCGAGAGCGATCGGCGCAAGCCGTTCTCGTCGGACTGCAACGCGTCCTGGCAGAAGAACTTCCAGCGCCAGGGCTGGGCGAGCGATGGCAGCGTGAACTTCCTCTGGCGGCCGGTGCCCAGGCTCGAGCTGCAGGTCAACAACTACGCGAGCTTCGAGACCGGAGAGATGCGGGCGATCCGCGACGCGACGCCGCTCCCCGAGACGGGCGCGGACCAGGGCGCGGCCATCCGGCCCGGGCTGGCCACGCAGCAGACGCGCCAGTACCTGTTCGGAAACCTCACCGCCAAGCAGTTCTCGTCCACGCTGCGCGGGACGTTCGCGTTCTCGCCCAAGCTGACGTTCCAGGCGTACGCGCAGCTCTTCTCGGCCTCGCTCATCTACCGCGACCCCATGCGCGTGGTGGTGCAGCCGGGCAAGCCGCTCGTGCACTACAGCGACCTCTCGTCGGCGCGGCCGCAGGACCAGGCGCCAGACGTGGACGAGGGGGACGTGGGGCTCAACATCAACCTCATCTTGCGCTGGGAGTGGCGGCTGGGCTCGACGCTGTACCTCGTGTACGCGCGGCAGACCGCGGGGTCGTACACGCCGTCGCCGCACGGGGTCGCGGCGGGGTTCGACGGGCTCGACACGAACAACGGCGCGGTGCGCGGCGACACCTTCCTGGTGAAGGTGGACCTGCTCGGCGCGCTGTAGCCGCTCCCCCTGGTCGCGCTGGCCCCGGCGGGGCCTCCGCGGGTACAACCTCCGCCCATGATGCCCAACCAGCCTGGCGATGACCTCGGACGTGCGCACAAGGACCGCGGCACCGCGCTGCTCGGCAAGGGCAAGATCGACGCGGCGCTGAAGGAGTTCGAGCTGGCGGTGCTGGCGCAGCCGGGCGACGTGGTGGCGCGGCGGAAGGTGGCCGAGCTGTGCGCGCGGCTAGGGCGCATCAGCGACGCGGTGGCGGCCTATCAGCACCTGGCGGGGCGCTTCGCGGCCGAGGGGCGGCTCGTGCAGGCGATCGCGGTGTGCAAGGTGATCCTGCAGCTCGACGCCAAGCACGAGGAGACGCAGCGGACGCTCTCGCGGCTCTACTCCAAGCGCACCGAGCCAGGAGGCAAGCGGCCCACCGACCGGCCGCTGCCGGGGAGCCCGCTCTCGTCGAGCCCGGACTCGACTGGCGAGCTGGCGCTGGACACCTCCGAGTACGATCCGACCAGGTCGGGCGAGCGCGAGGCCATGCCGGCGACGATGGCGGGCGCGATCGAGTTCAGCGACTCGGGCGCGGTGCGCATGTTGCCCAAGCCGCTGCCCGCGCTGCCGGGGCTCCAGGGCGTGTCCTCGGCGAGCCCGCGCCGCAACGAGGCGGCTCCGGAGCAGCCGGTGCAGGCCTCGCAGGCGCCGTCGCCGCAGGTCCCGCAGACCCCTTCGACGCAGGCCCCGAGCGAGCCGCCCGCGGCCACGCACGAGGTCGAGATCGTGGTGGGCGAGCTGCCGCAGACGCCGCTCTTCTCCGAGCTGCCGGCGCCCATCATGCAGGCCCTCCTGGAGACGCTGATCATGGTCCCCTACGAGCCCGGCCAGGAGATCCTGGTCGAGGGCGAGACGGGGC
>JAFEBC010000799.1 GCA_018266095.1 Deltaproteobacteria bacterium | reverse complement strand
TCATCGCCTCGGTCGAATCTCGATAGATGCCCGAGAACACCAGCACCGGCGTCAGGCGGCCGATGGGCGTCTTCTTGATCTGCTCGCAGACCTTGAGGCCGTCGAGCTTGGGGAGCACCACGTCGAGCAGCACCAGGTCGGGCATGGTGGCCGCGAACTTGTCCACCGCGTCGATGCCGTCTTTGCAAACGACCGCCGTGTGACCGGCATCGGTCACCACGAACTCCAACATCTTGGCGATCCAAGGATCGTCGTCGACGACCAGGATCCGGCGGCCAGTCCCCATTCGAGGGTGATTCTTCGCCCGTTGGCGAGAAGAGTCCACCTTTCGGCAGGCGGACCTTCAAGGTGAGTGGAAAAATGAACAATGCGTGCCAAGACACCAACGTTCACCGCAGAGGCGCAGAAACACTGAGCCACGCGGAAGTTGATTGGGTGTCACTCTGGCGCAAGCGCGCGATACCACACGAAGTGCAAGGCAAATCTCGGCGTCCTTCGGCGTCTCGGCGCCTCTGCGGTGAGTCGTCGCCTGTTGCACTCACTCCAGGCATCAGCTCTTGGAAGGAGGCATCGCGCGCATCGACGCGTAGTACACGAGCCCCGAGCCGAACGCGCCCACGAACCAGCCGTAGTCCACGAGCGGCGCCATGAAGTCGATGCCCAAGCCTCCCCACGCGAGGAAGCAGCCCACGAGCGTGGCGATGACCGCGCGTGGATTCCAGCCGCCCTGGTAGCGATACGCGCCCTCCGTCAGGTACAGGTCCTCGAGCGCGAGCGTCTTCTTGCGCACGATCCAATAGTCCACGATGAGCACGCCCGCGATGGAGCCCATACCGCCCGAGAGCGTGAGCAGCCAGTTGATGTAGCGCTGGCCCGTCGAGAGGAGGCGCCACGGCTGCATGAGGATGCCGATGATGCCGGTGATGAGCCCGCCGGTGCGGAAGCCGATGGCCTTGGGGAAGGCGTTCGCCAGATCGTTCGCGGGCGACACCACGTTGGCGGCGATGTTCACCGAGAGCGTGGCGACCACGATGGTGAACATGGCGATGGCGACGACGACCGTGCTGTCGAAGCGGCCGACCAACTCCACGGGCTCCCAGATGGGCTTGCCGTAGATGATTTCAGTCGCTGAAGTGATGACCACGCCCATGCCCGCGAACACGGTCATGGTGGTCGGCAGCGCCACGACCTGCCCGAGGGTCTGCTCCTTCTGCGAGTGCCCCAGGCGCGTGAAGTCCGGCATGTTCAAGCTGAGCGTGGCCCAGAAGCCGACCATGGCCGTGAGCGAGGGGAAGAACACCTTCCAGAACTGCGGCCCCTCGAGCTTGCCCGGCTGCGCCAGGATCGGCCCGAGGCCGTGCGCGTTGTGGACGGCCCACCACACGAGCAGCGCGGTCATCACCAGCACGAACGGCGCGGCCCAGTTCTCCACGTGCTTCAAGAGCTCCATGCCCTTGTAGACGATGAGGATGTTCAGGCCCCAGAAGAGGAAGAACGAGATCCACTCGGTGATGAGGTGATCCTGGATGAGCCCGCCGCCGAAGAGCGTGGGCCAGCCGGGCCAGAGCACGCGGAAGAGCGTCTGCACGGCCTGGCCGCCGATCCACGCCTGGATGCCGAACCAGCCGCAGGCGACGAGCGCACGCAACAGCGCGGGGAGGTTCGAGCCGTACGTGCCGTAGCTCGCGCGCGCGAACACGGGGAAGGGAATTCCGTACTTCGTGCCCGGGTGCGAGTTGAGCAGGATGGGCACGAGCACGATGGTGTTGCCGAGCGCGATGGTGGCCAGCGCCTGCTTCCAGTTCATGCCCGCGGCCATCAGGCCCGACGCCATCATGTACGTCGGGATGCAGTGGGCCATCGAGATCCAAAGCGCCGCGAAGTTGTACGTCGACCACGAGCGATCCTTCACGCGCACGGGCGCGAGGTCGTGGTTGTAGAGCGGGCTCTGTTGGATGCGAGTGTCGTCGGACAGCTCGACGCGGCCGTCGGCGTGGGCGATCTCGGTGGTCATGTCTGGTGGTCGTCCTCGAGCTGGAGCCAGGGGAGCGCCTTCTGTGCGGCCTTGCGCTCGTCGTCGGTGAGGTGCAGCAGGAAGCGCCCGTCGCGCGCCGCGGAGGCGAGCCAGGGCGTCTTGTCGGCGGCCAAGATGCAGAGGTCCTCGGGCATCTGCGGGCCCACGAACGCGGCCAGCTTGCCGACGTGCTTGAGCTGGTTCACCGCGCCGCGCTCGAGGTGGAAGAACATCACGCGCGCCTTCTCGCCCGAGAGCTGCGTGCCCGGCCAGCGGTCGGATTCGACGCTGGTGATGAGGAACTCCTCGAGCGCGGTGAGCAGCTCCTTGCCCGCGGGGGAGAGCGCGGCGCCTGCGCGCTGCACGAGGAGGAAGGTCGGGTAGTGCGCCTTGCGCGCCAGGGCGTGGTCGAGGAGCGCGTCGAGCTGCGCGTCCTCGGGGGCCTTCGTCATGCGGAGCCAGCTCCGGCGATCCATCGGCAGATCGTACATGAGGCGGATCGCGCGTGCACGTCCTGTCACACAAACGGCGATCTTCGCGGGACGCTGCCTGCTACAGTCGGGCCGCATGAGTCTGCACGGACACAGCCACGCGCACGGCTCGGGGCACGGCGCTCACGCGGTGTTCGGTGCGCGCGCGAAGCGTGAGGAGCAGACGCGGATCCTCACGGAGGCGCTGGCCGCGCTGGTGCCGCCGCAGGCGACGGCGGTGTTCGATCTCGACTCCACGCTCTTGGACAACGGGCCGCGGCAGGCGCGCATCGTGCGCGAGTTCGGCGCCGAGAAGGGCGACGAGCGGCTGGCGGCGTGCACCGAGAGCGCGTTCCCCACCTGGGATCTGCGCGACACCTTGCGCATCGTGGGCTTCTCGCGCGAGGGCGCAGAGGCCGTGTATCCGAGCCTCAAGGAGTTCTGGCGCGCGCGCTTCTTCACCAGCGAGTACTGCAAGGACGACCGGCCCATCGCGGGCGCGGCGCAGTATCTGGCGCGGGTGATGGCTCAGGGCGCGCAGCTCGTCTTCATCACCGGCCGTCACGCGGGCATGGGCGCGGGCACCCTGGAGAGCTTCAGGCGCGCCGGCTTTCCGCTGCCCGACGGCGCGCGCGTCGACCTCTGGCTCAAGCCATCCGAGGACGAGGACGACGACGCCTGGAAGCAGCGCTGCCACGCGCGGCTGCTCGCGCAGGGACACCTCGGCGCCGCCTTCGACAACGAACCCACGCACGTCAACGCGTACAAGCGCTCGTTCCCGGACGCGCGCGTGGTGCACCTGGACACCGATCACTCGGGGCGGCCCGTCGAGGTGCTGGAGTCGATCCCGTCGGTCGCCGATTTCCGCCTGGAGGCTGAGTGAAGAAGCGATCTGCGCGCAAGGCCGTCTCGAAGAAGCAGCGCGTCCACGCGGCCGCCAAGGGCACGGCCCACAAAGCCGCGACCGCCGCGGGCCACAAGCCGGCGAACCGCATCCTCCCGGTCAGGCGCGCGCCGCTCGCATCGCACCGGCGTGACAAGGGCCGAGTGCTCGGCGTGGTCGACCTCGGGAGCAACTCGGTGCGCCTGCAGATCGCGCACGCCACGCCCGACGGGCAGGTCACTGTGCTCGCGGAGGATCGCGCGCCGGTGCGCCTGGGCGAGCAGGTGTTCCGCACGGGGAAGCTGTCGGCGGATTCGATCGGCCGGACCGCCATCGCCCTGGCCCGCTTCGCGCGGTTGGCCGAGCGCGCGGGCGCAGAGCAGGTGCGCGCGGTGGCGACGAGCGCGGTCCGTGAGGCGGGAAATCGCGCGCAGCTCGTGCGCACTGTGAAGGCGCACAGCGGGCTCACCATCGAGGTCATCTCCGGCGCCGAAGAGGCGCTCCTGGTGACGCTGGGCGTCCTGCAGGGTGAGCCGCCGATGGAGCGCAACCTGCTCCTCGACATCGGCGGCGGGTCCACGGAGATCATCTCGGCGCAGGGCGAGGAGCCAGAGTCCGCGTTCTCGCTGCAGCTCGGCTCGGTGCGCCTGTGGGAGATGTTCGTCGAGCACGATCCGCTCTCGCGCCGCGAGGCCAAGCTCATCGACGAAGCGCTGACGGACTCGCTGGGCTCGCTCGATCCGCTGCTCATCGGCAAGTTCCGCCGCATCATCGGCGCCGCGGGGACCACCGCCGCCGTGGCCGGCCTCATCCGCCGCCTCGAGGGCGATCCGCGCACGCAGGCCTCGCGCGCCGGCCGCGTCACGCACGAGCAGGTCCGCGCGCTGCTCGGGCTCCTGCGCGACTCCACGCTCAAGCAGCGCCGCAAGTGGGGCGTCGAGCCGCACCGCGAGGACATCATCTACTGCGGCACCGCCATCCTCGAGGGCGTGATGCGGCACCTGCGCGTGGAGGAGCTGGAGATCACCACCCGCGGCTTGCGCGACGGCCTGATGGCGGACCTCGTGCGCCGCGTGCTCAAGCCGCCCGAGGCGGGGCTGCACCACGAGAACACCGTGCTCGAGGGCCTGCGCGCGTTCGGCCGCCGCTGCGGCTACCGCGAGGATCACGCCGAGCAGGTGGCGCGCCTCTCGCTCTCGCTCTTCGAGCAGACGCGCGAGATCCACCGCATGGGCGACGAGGAGCGCGCGCTCTTGCACGCAGCGGCGCTGCTGCACGATGTCGGCAGCTTCGTGAGCTACAACCGGCACCACAAGCACACGTATTACCTGCTCTACCACGCCGACCTGCCGGGCTTCACCGATCGCGAGCGCGAGCTCATCGCCACCGTGGCCCGCTATCACCGCCGATCCGCGCCCAAGGACCGCCACCCCGAGTTCGCCGAGCTCACGCCCGAGGAGCGCATCGTGGTGCGCAGGCTCGCCGCGCTCTTGCGCGTCGCCGATGGCCTCGATCGCGGACACCGCCGGCACGTGCGCTCGCTCAAGGTGAGCCGCAAGGGCAAGGGCCTCTTCATCGACGTGCTGGCCGACGCGGGCGCGGAGCTCGAGGTGTGGTCCGCGCAGCAGAAGGCGGATCTGCTCTCGGAGATCGTGGGCGGCCCCGTGCAGTTCAAGCTGCACGCTTGAGCGACGCTGCGCGCGACGCAGCGGTTCGCGCTACTGCGGCTGCACCGTCCACGGCGTGCCGATCGGGTTGCCGTTGATGTCGCGCCGCTGCACCGTCAGCGAGCCATTGGCGTCGTTGTTCTGCAGGATGGACACGAAGCCGTACGCGCTGCTCGTGGGCGCGCCGCCGATGCCCACCACCGCCGAGCGGCCGCTGTACTCGGTGCCGTGGTAGTAGGTGTGCGAGTGCGCGGTGAGCAGGAGCGTGTACTTGTGCGCGAGCACGATGTCCGCGATCTCCTGCTGGCCCACGCGCGATCCGGTGAACGGCTGGTGCCGCGAGATGATGGTGTACTTGGCGTTCGCGTCCGCGTCCGTCAGCGTGTCGATGAGCCACGCCTTCTGATCCGTGTCCCACGAATCATTGGCGATCACGACGATGCGCGCGAGGCCCTTCGAGGTCTGGATGTCGATGTTGTACCAGGGCTTGCTGCGCCCGGTGGCCGCCATGAACGTGTCGAAGTTCGAGTCCGCCACCTTGCCGAAGCAGCCGGTGGCGCTGCCCGAGCCGCCGCTGCGGAAGCGGCCGCACTCGTGGTTGCCCATGGTGAGGAACCAGGTGTCCGGGCCCAGCGCCATCGCGCTCGTGTAGTAGCCCATCTGCGTCTGCGCCTCGGCGAAGTCGCCGTTGCAGACGTACATGTGGTCGCCGAGATCGAGCACGAACTGCGCCTTGAGGTCCTTGGCCACGGTCGCGATCTGGTTGATGGCCGCGCGCGGATAGTTGGCGGTGTCGTCGCAGTCGCCGGGCCGCGTGTCGCCGGTGGCCACGAACCAGAGGCGATCGACGGTGCCGCCCGTGGACGTGACCGTGCCCGTCGGAGCCGTGCCCGCGTCGGCGACCGGCCCGATGACCACGCCGGCGTCGCTCGCCAACAGGCCGCAGGGATCGACCACGTCGTCGCACGAGCACGTGTACTTGTTGCACGACAGATCGCCGCTGCAGCCCGCGCCCGCGTTGCAGCAGGAGGCGATGCCGGGTCCGGTGTACGGGCAGGTGGCCGTGGTGTCGGGGTTCGACGGCGACTCGGGGCAGCCCGCGACGGCGGCGACGCAGGCGAGCACGGCGAGGGCGGGCAACAGGAGGTAGGGCTTCTTCAGAGTCATCGGAGGGCCAACAGACTAGCGCGAGTGAAGGGCAAAAGCTTCACAAAGGGGAAGGGAGGAAGGGGTCCTGGGTGCGTGTGAGGCACACCACGGCCCACTCGGCGCGGGCGTCGACGTTGGTCTTCTGGAATCCGCGGGATTCGAACGGAGAGGTGATCGGATCGACGAGCTCGGTGAAGAAGCCCGAGAGGATGAGCGTGCCCTGGTTGGCGACGGCGCGAGCGATCGCGGGCGTGAGCAGCTCCATGGGCTCGGGAGGGAGATTGGCGAGGACAAGCGGGTGCTGGCCGTGAGCGTCCGGAGTGCGGTTGGAGAGAACCAAGCGCGCGTCGTCGAGCTGATTGAGGCGCGCGCACCTGCGGGCCGTGCGCAGCGCGATGGGATCGATGTCGGTGCCGATCGCGGACTCCACGCCGAGCCGCAGGCCTGCGATCGCCAAGACGCCCGTGCCGCAGCCGACGTCGAGGAGCGAAGCGGGCCGCCGCGCTCGCGGATCCGTGAGCAGCGACTCGAGCTTGCGCAGGCAGAGCTGCGTGGTCGGGTGCGTCGCGGTGCCGAAGGCGAGCCCCGGGTCGATGCGCAAGGTCAGCGGCGCGCGCGAATCGACGAAGTGGGGCGCGACCGCGAGCGTGGGCGAGATCTCGATGGCTCGCTGCTGGGCGAGCCAGTCCGCGGACCAGCCTGGCGCCGCGATCGTCCGCTCGTGCGCCTGCAGTGTCTCGGCGGCCGCGCGCGAGGTCTCGCTGTGCAGGAACGTGCCCACGATCTGCTCGACGAGACCGGACGCCGTCTGCAGCACGCGTCGATCGACCGACACCGCGCCCTCGGCGAACAGCGCGTGCACGAACACCTGCGCGGTGGCCTCGCCGTCCGCCTCCAGCGTGACCTCGGTCCACTCGATCGGATCCGCGCGCACCGTCACCCGCGCACCATAGATCGCACCCAAGGTAGAGTCGCCGCCCATGTCCGACTCGAACGACTCGCAAGCGCCTGCGCTCTGGGGGCTCTCCCGCTACCAATGGCTCGTGCTCGGCGCGGCCTGGCTCGGCTGGGGCTTCGACATCTTCGACGGCCTGCTCTTCAACTTCGTCTCGCCGCTCTGCGTGCCGAGCCTGCTCCACCTCACGCACGGCTCACCCGAGGCGCAGAAGGCCGCGCTCTACTGGAACGGCGTCCTCACCAGCGTGCTCCTCGTCGGCTGGGCCATCGGCGGCGTCGTCTTCGGCCGCATCACCGATCGCCTCGGCCGCACGCGCACGCTCCTGCTCACCATGCTCACGTACGCGCTGGGCACCGCAGCGTGCGCCTTCGCGCCCAACCTCCTCGTGCTCGGCCTCTTCCGCTTCATCGCCTCCCTCGGCATCGGCGGCGAGTGGGCCGCGGGCGCGTCGCTCGTGGCCGAGGCCGTCCCCGAGAAGCAGCGCGTGCGCGCGGGCGCCTTCCTCTACACCAGCGCGCCGGCCGGGCTCTTCCTCGCCATCTTCGTCAACGACTTCTTCACGCGGAAGCTCGGCAGCACCGTGGCCGATCCCGACCTCGCGTGGCGCGCGGTGTTCCTCACCGGCCTCTTGCCCGCGGCCGTGGGCCTGCTCATCCGCCTCAAGGTCAAGGAGCCGGGCCGCTGGAGGCCGAGCGAGGTCCCGCCCAAGCTCGCCGAGATCTTCACGCCCGCGCTGAAGAAGCGCACGTACTCGGGCCTGATGGTGGCGGCCGTGGCCATCCTCACCTGGTGGAGCTGCAACGCGTTCCTGCCTGTGGTGGCGCGCTACCTCGCGGGCGTCGCCTTTCCCTCGGCGGCCGCGGCCGAGCTCTCCAAGGCCAAGGCCGAGTGGGTCACCAACGCGACGCTCTACTTCAACGTGGGCGGCCTCATCGGCACGCTGCTCACCATTCCGTTTGCCGCGCGCATGGGGCGCCGCCCGCTGTTCTTCATCTACTTCGCCGGCAGCGCCATCTCCATCTGGCTCACGTTCGGCTTCCCGCTCGAGCCCGCGCACCGCTTGATGATGCTCTCGCTCGTCGGCCTCACCGTCTTCGGCGTGTTCGGCGCGTTCCCGTTCTATCTGCCCGAGCTGTTCCCCACGCGCCTGCGCGGGACGGGCGCGGGCTTCTGTTACAACGCCGCGCGCGCCATCACCGCCGCGGGGCCGTTCGCGGTGTCCACGTTCGCGGCCAGCGGCGGCAACCCCGTCGACGTCCTGCGCTGGGTGGCCATCGGCCCTTTGCTCGGGGTCGTCTTCTTGTTCGCGGGCCTGGGCATCGAGACCAAGGGCGAGACGCTCGGGTGAGTGGAGGTGGTCAAGCCTGCGCCCCCGCGCTCGGAAGGCCCGGAAATCACTGGCAGTTACGCCATGGTGACGGGAATGTTCAGCGCGCGCTTTCCATTCTTCCAGGTGCAGCGGGTCTACATCGACGAACGCAACACGAGCCGAACAGGAGATCGTCATGAAGAGCCAACTCGCACTCGCACTCTCGATGCTCGCCGCAGTCAGCCTCGCGTGTGGTGGCAGCAGCAACGTCAGCGGTGATCCGGCCACGCGCTCCCGCAATGCCTTGCCGAGCCAGGACAGCGTCGCGATCGGTTCTCCGAAGTCCACGAGCGGTTCGCTCAAGAACCCGAACGGCGGCGCGCAGGACAGCACCGTGGGTGACGCCTCCGTGTGGGCCGCCACCACCGCCACGCTCGCCTTCGACGTGAACGGCAGCGTGATCTGGGCGCTCTCCTTGGTGAAGGCGATCTCGGACCTGCCGCCGACCTCGTGCACGGACACGGGCTGCGTGTGGGGCCCGGGCTCCAGCGCGCTCGACACGGCGAACTACAAGCTGACCGTGAACTTCGACGCCTCGACCGGCGTGTACACCTGGGCGCTCTCGGGTGAGTCGAAGGCCAACCCGGGCTCGGGCTTCACCGCGGTGCTCTCGGGCACGGCGCAGCCCTCGGCGATCCCCCACCGCGGCACGGGTCACTTCACCATCGACAACGACGCGGCCCGCGCGCTCAACCCGAACAACACCGACATCGGACGGCTGGAGATCGACTACGACAACACCACGGCCGGCGCGGGCAGCATCGACGTGTCGTTCCTGGGCGTGAAGGACAACGATCACCCGGGCCAGACGCTCAACATCCTCTACGCGTATGAGGAGCAGCAGGGCGGCGGCGACCTCGACGTGGCGACGCACAACACCACCTCGGGTGACCGCCTCGCCATCCACTCGCGCTGGCTGGCCACGGGGTCGGGGCGCGCGGACGTGAAGGTGTCCATCGCGGGCGGCGCGGGCAGCGCCTACACGGCGACCGGCTCGGAGTGCTGGGCGGCGGCGACCTTCAAGGTGACGTACTTCGCCACCGACGACAACGCGCACCTCGGCGCGGACTCGGGCGTGGAGACGAACTGCTCCTTCGCCGCGGCGGCCTTCAGCAACACGCAGGCGCCGTAACTGAGAGCGAGCATGAGCGCGCTGCGCCTCATCCGAGGTGGCCAGGACGGCGGGCAGGTCGGGAGCGATCCCGGCCTGCCTCAGCGCGCGAGCGGTGGCGAGGCGGAGAGAACGGACGGCGGGCGGCTGCGCGAGCTGTATGATCGTCACGCGGCCTCCGTGCTGGGCCGCTGCCGCTACCTGCTCAGGGACGACGAGGCCGCCAAGGACGCGACGCAAGAGGTGTTCGCGAAGGCGCTCAAGGCGCTGGCGGAGTTCGAGGGCAAGAGCTCGCCGCACACCTGGCTGATGCAGATCGCGACGCACCACTGCCTGAACGAGCTGCGCAGCCGGAAGGCGCGCTGGAAGCAGGACCTGATCGAGCTGTCGAAAGACAGGGTGCAGGAGACGGTGAACGTGGACACGCGCGAGCTGATTCGGGTGTTGCTGCTCGCGGCGGAGCCGGAAGCGCAGGAGGTCGCCGTGCTGACGTACGTGGATGAGCTGACGCAGGCCGAGATCGCCGAGCAGCTCGGGCGCAGCCTGCCGACGGTGCGCAAGCGGCTGCGCGAGTTCCTCTCGGCGGCGCGGTCGGCGCTCGCGGAGGCCCTGCCCGAGCTGACGTTGCCTGAGCTGGAGGAGCTGCCGTGACTGCGCGCGTGATCGATCTCGGCGGGCCCGGCGCGGGCTGCTCGGCCTCGAAGGTGCGCCGGCTGCGCGCGGGTGAGCTCGCGGGCGCCGAGAAGGACGCGCTCGAGGCGCACGTCCGCGGCTGTGCCCGCTGCCAGGCCACCGAGCGCGAGATCACGAAGGAAGCGGACCAGCTCGCGCAGGTGCTGCCCTTCGACGCGTTCGCCGCAGGGGTGGCCGAGAAGCTCGCGGACGCGCCTGCGCAGAGCCCGTCGGGGCCCGAGACGGCCTCGGCACCGCCCTCGATCACTGCTGGCGCGAAGGGCTCGCGCGCCGTGGTCTCGCTCACCGCGCGGCGCCGCTGGCAGACCTGGGCGCTCCCCCTCGCGGTGGCAGCGAGCCTCGCCATCGTCTTCAGCTCGGCCAAGATCACGCGCGCCATCGCCGAGCGCGTCCGCGAATCGCAGGGCATCCCGGTCGAGCCGCGCGATGACGCCCGCACGCGGTGGAAGGGCGGGGATGAGCCGATCCCGGACCTGTTCGCGCTGCGCCAGGGGCGCTCGTTCAAGCTCACCGGCGACGAGCGCGTGCACGACGGCGACAGGCTGATGCTGGTCCTCGCGGCCCCACCGCGCCCGTTCGTGACCGTGGCGCTGCGCGAGGCGGGCGAGGTGAGCCTCCTGTTCCGTGGTCGGGCGCGGCTGGGCCCGCTGCCCGAGGCCTTCGAGTGGACCGGGGCGAACCCACAAGGCGAGTTGATCGTGCTCTATTCCGATCGCGACCTCGCGGCCGACGCGGTGCTCGCGCGGCTGCGCAGCGGCGCGGCGCTGGTGAACGGACCGGATGAGACCATCGTGGTGCGCGAGGTGCTTCGCCGATGATTCCGCTGACCTCGATCGCAGTCGCCAGTTTGTTGCTGGCGCAGGTCGAGGGCGCGATCCCGCAGCCGCCGTTGCCGGAGGCGCGCGCGATCACACCGGGCGCGGCGATGGAGGGTCCGCATCGGTTCGCGCTGTTCGTGGGAGACAAGGACGGCGGTCCGGGCACGCGGCCGCTGCACCACGCCGAGCGCGACGCCAGGCGCATGTTCGACATCTTCACGCGCTTGGGCGGCACCAAGCCCGAGGACGCGCGCCTGCTCACCGACGCCAGCGCCGACGAGCTGCGCGAGGCCTTGCGCGCCATGAACGCGCGCGTCACACAGGCCAAGGACAACGGCGAGGCGACGCAGCTCATCGTCTATTTCTCCGGCCACTCCAAGGACGGCGCCCTGCGGCTCAAGAGCTCCAAGCTGCCGATGGATGAGCTGCGCCAGAGCCTCTTGGACGCGCCCGCGGACGTGCGCATCGGGCTCTTTGATTCCTGCAAGTCCGGCCAGATCACGCGGGCCAAGGGCGTGCGCGCGGCGCCGGCGTTCGACGTGCAGCGGGCGCGCGAGTCGGGCGGGGCGCGCGGCCTGGTGCTCATCGCCTCCAGCGCCGCCGACGAGGAGTCGCAGGAGTACGACGACATCGACGCGAGCTTCTTCACGCACTCGCTCGCCAGCGGCCTGCTCGGCGACGCGGACGCCAACGGCGACGGCAAGGTCACGCTCGCCGAGGCCTACGCCTACGCCTACGGACGCACCGTCGGCTCCACCGCGGGCTCGGCGGCAGGGGCGCAGCACCCGGTGTTCCTCTACGACCTCGGCGGCGCGGGCGACGTCATGCTCACCTCGCTCATGCCCTCCCCGGGCGGCCTCTTGTTCACCGCACAGCAGGAGGGCGTCTACGTCGTCCTCGACGGCAGCCGCCGCGCCATCGCCGAGGTGGCCAAGCCCTCGGGCGAGGTGCGCAGATTGGCGCTCGCCGCCGGCCGCTACATCGTCAAGAAGCGCGACGGCGATCAGCTCCTCGTGCGCGAGGTGAAGGTGTCCGACTGGCCCGTCGAGGTCCCCGACAACACCATGGACCGCCGCCCGCTCTCCGACGATCCCCAGAAGGGCGGCACGCCCGCGCGCTGGTCCGGCACGCTCACCGGCAGCGGCCAGTACTTCTTCGACTCCGGCGCGCGCAACGGCCTCTTCCCGCCCGCGTTCCTGGTCGGCATCGATCTGCAATCGCGCGGCGATCTCGGCCACGAGCTGGGCTGGGGCCTCGACGTGGCCGTGGGCGGCAGCGACTCGAACCTCGCGCTCGATGGCGGGCCCAGCTACCGCGTGCGCTTCAACGAGTTCGCGGGCGGCGCGTCCATCTGGCGCGACTTCGACGTCGGCAACTTTTCGTTTGGTCTCGGCGGCCGCGTCGCGTTCCTCTGGCTCTCGCGCACGTTCCCCAGCGATCCAGAATTGCCGCGCCAGAGCTTCTTCACCATGACGCCGGGCATCATCGGCTTCACCCGCTGGCGCGCCACGCAGCGCGTGTCCGTCGTGCTGCGCGGGCGGCTCAACTATCTCTTCTACAACGTCGATCAGAATCAATCGCTGGGCTACGCAGACGTGGCGCTCGGCGTGGAGGTGGGCTTTGGAGACTAGAGAGACCGGCCGATCGGGCCTGGCGGGGAGGCTCGCGCTCGTCACCTGCGCGCTCGTCTTCGCGGGCGCGTGCGGCAACTACTCCAACGACGATCTCGTCTTCCTCGCGGCGCTGCCCGAGCGCGGCTCGCTCAAGGTCGAGGTCCCCACCTCCAACACGCAGCCGCTCTGTGCGCTGGGCGAGGCCTCGGCCTGGGACGCGGCGAAGACCACGGGCACGTCTATCAATAACGCCCTCGACTCGCTGCTCGCGCTGGTCGATCTCATCCGCTCGCTCCCGCCCAGCACGCGCGGCGTCGACACGCGCATCTGGGGGCCATACCCGGACAGCGCGCACCCCGGCGTGGACATCCAGGTCACCATCGTGCGCCAGCGCCGGCCCGACCCGCGCAACGACGGCTTCACCTACAAGTTTGAGCAGCGCGTGAGCGGCGGGCAGTGGCTCTCGGCCATCGACGGCGCGTTCCTCGGCGTGGACGCGAGCGCCGGCACCGGCTCGATGGTGCTGCACTTCGACACCGCGTGGTCGCTCGGCATCGCCAAGCCCGATGACCCGCGCGGCGACGCGGACTTCGCCTACGACCACGCGAGCGACCCGAAGACCCTGGAGATGCAGCTCGGCACCTCGGGCGCGTACGGCCTGTCGCCCTCGTTCCGCTACGCCTTCGCGGGCTACGCGGACGGGCACGGCAGCTTCAACTTCTTCTCGGTGGACACGAAGGGCAACCAGTTCACCATCGACGCCGCCTTCGACAAGGCGGGCACGGGCAAAGCGTCCGTCGACGTGCGCACGCCGCTGGGGCTGACGGGACACCTCGACCAGTGCTGGGACGCGGAGTCGTGCCTGACGTATCTGAACGATCCGCTGGCGATCACGCAGCCGCTGTGCGGGCAGCAGCATCCTTGCTTGCTCGGCGCGCAGACTTCGTGTCCGTCGGGGCTGTAGCGATCACTTGCTCCGCAACGTCTTCATCAGCTCTGCGCGCGTGAAGTAGCCGCGCTCGATCAGCAGATCCGCGATCGCCCACACCGTGCGCAGCGCCTCGTCGCCCGACTCGTTCGTGCTCGCGACGGGCGGCGGCGGGGCAGGGCGCGGCGGGACGGGCTTGCCCTGGACCACGGGCGGCGGGATGCGCATCGAGCCCGACGACGGCCGCGCGACGGGCGGCGGCGGCGCAGGAGACGGATCGGGCAGCATCTGCAGCGGCGAGAGCTCGTCGAGCTGATCGTCCTCGAGCGGCATCAGCTCGCTCGTGTTCAGCTCGGGCAGCTCGTGGTCGTCGTGCACGCGCACCGTCTTGCCGCGGCCGTGGATGTCGACGAGCTGGAACTCGCTCGTGCCCTCGTCCTTCACGTCGACGCCGAAGTACGCGTGCTCGATGGCGCGCCGCAAGAGGTTCGCGGGCGTGACCTCGGGCATGACCTGCTTGCCGGTGTACTTGGCGACCTCCATCAGCGGGCCTTCGTCGAGCGGATCCGACACGGCCACCGTGAGCACGCCCGTGCGCGGATCGAACGCGGTGGGCAGCGCCTGCACGCGCGCCGCGATCTTCTCGGGGACGATCTGCGCGATGGACGCCGAGGGCGGCGACGACATGTCGTTGTAGGTGATGCCGAGCTGCTGGGCGAGCGCGCGCGCCAGCGTCTCTTCGGTGAGTACGTTCACGCGGACCAGGTGCTCACCGAGCTTGCCGCCGTGCTGCTTCTGCTGCGCCAGCGCGACGCGCAGGTCGGATTCGGTGATGAGCCCGGCGCGCATCAGGAGGTCGCCCATCCGCATCTTGGCCATGGGGCAAGCCTACACCGTCGAGGGTGCCACAGTGCAATCTTCCATCTGCTATGTTCGTCGCGTGCCCGCCATCGAAGCCCGCGCGCTCTCGCGATCGTTCGGCGTGCGTCGCGCCTGCTGGGACATCAGCTTCTCCGTCGAGCGCGGCGAGGTGTTCGGCCTCTTGGGCCCCAACGGCGCCGGCAAGACCACCACGCTGCGCATCCTCGCGGGCCTGCTCTCGCCCGACAGCGGCAGCGCCACGGTGGCCGGACACGAGGTGCGCGCGGGCGAACAGTCCGAC
>JAFEBC010000798.1 GCA_018266095.1 Deltaproteobacteria bacterium | reverse complement strand
ATCGGCGCGGAGCAGAACCACTTGTGCCCCGTCAGCGCGTACTCCTGCCCCGGCCCGCGCGCGCCGATCGGCTCGGCCCTCGTCGTGTTCGCGCGCACGTCCGAGCCGCCCTGCTTCTCGGTCATCGCCATGCCGAACAACGCGCCGGACTTCTGCGCTGCGGGCACGAGCCGCGGATCATACGAGCGCGAGAGCAGCCGCGGCTCCCACTCCGCCGCGAGCTCCGGCTGCTGGCGCAGCGCCGGCACCGCCGAGTACGTCATCGACATCGGACACCCGTGACCGAACTCGCACTCGCTCGCCATCAGCATCTTCGCCGCCCGCGCCACGTGGGCGCCCGGCCGCGGCTCGCTCCACGGCCCGGTGTGCACGCCGTGGCTCACCGACGCGTTCATCAGCGCGTGCCAGCTCGGGTGGAACTCGACCTCGTCGACGCGGTTCCCGAAGCGGTCGTGCGTGCGCAGCTTGGGGTTGAACTCGTTCGCCAGCCGGCCGTTCTCCAGCATCTCCCGGCTCGCCATCAGGCGCCCGTAGCTCCCGACCTGCTCCTCGGCCCACGACGCGCCCTCGCGCACCAGCGCCTCTCGCAGCGCCAGGTCCAGCTTCAGCGGATCGTGTCCTTCGAGCGCGGGCGCCTGGTTGAGCACCTCGTGGGTCACGTGCGTCTGGGCAGCCATGTGGTGTCTCCGAGTCGATCGATTCGAGCTGGGCGGCCCGATTTGTGAACACTGTTCACACTTCGGGCCCAAACTGTGAACACTGTTCACAATTCAGGGCACAGCTCGGAAACCGTTGGAACAACTAAGCCTTCTTCGCGTCTGCCTGACGGGCGACCGCGGCCGCGGCAGCCTCGGCGGCCGCCGCATCGCCCAGATAGCGCGGAGGCTTCGAGAGGCGCAGCGCGGCGTCGAACTCGTAGGCGCGCGGGATCCCCGTGGGCACGTTCAGCTCGGCGATGTCGGCGTCCGAGATGCCCTCCAGGTGCTTGATGAGGGCGCGCAGGCTGTTGCCGTGCGCCACCACCAGGACGCGCTGCCCGCGGCGCAAGCTCGGCACGATCGCGTCGTGCCAATAGGGCAGCACGCGGCCCACCACGTCCTTCAAGCACTCCGAGGCGGGCAGGGCGTCGGCGGCCAGCGAGGCGTAGCGGACCTCGCGCGACGGGTGCTGCGGGTCGTCGAGCGGAAGCGGCGGAGGCGGCACGTCGTAGCTGCGGCGCCAGAGCTTCACTTGCGACTCGCCGAACTCGGCCGTTGTCTGCGCCTTGTCCTTGCCCTGCAGCGCGCCGTAGTGGCGCTCGTTCAGGCGCCAGCTTCGGTGCACGGGGAGCCAGGAGAGACCGGCCTCGAAGAGGGCCAGGTTGGCTGTGTGGATCGCGCGGGTGAGGAGCGAGGTGTGCACCACGTCTGGAGCCACCTCACGCAAGAGCGAGCCGGCCGCGCGCGCCTCGGCCTCGCCGCGCTCCGAGAGCGGAACGTCGATCCATCCGGTGAAGAGATTCTTCGCGTTCCAGGTGCTTTCGCCGTGTCGGAGCAGGATGAGCATGGCCGCGCATGCTAGCGCGAAGTGACGCTCGTGCGTGCCTGCCTTCCGACGGGGGGCGCTGGAGTTGCGCGCGATCGTGAACACTGTTCGCACTTTGAGCCGAAACTGTGAACAGTGTTCACAAACAACCGGGGGATTCACAGGTGTAGGTGCAAAGTTTGACCGTCATCACATTCCCGCGCCGGCAGAGCTTGTGTTCCCGATGTGGAATTTGGGAACCTGCTACCGTGGGAAAGGCCTGCCCCTCGGCAGGAAGTTCCCTCAGTGGATTCAGGAGGTCCGATGCGCCGCTGCGCGTCATTGGTCGCAGAACCAACCACCCTCGGGTACCCCGAAAAAGCATCCCCCGGAACCGGTGGCTGGGAAGATCCTTTCCTGCGTGCGTTCAGTCAGCACAGGAGGAGGAGTGCGGCACCAGGACCCCACCCTGGACGTGATTGGAGCGGAGCTCGATGAGCCCCGCATCCCAGTCGCTCGCCGACAGTCCGCAAGGAGTGCGTGAGTTCGAGATCATGGTCCGTACGCACGAGGCTGCGCTGCAGGCGGTTGCACTCCGCTTGTGCCGCGACTCGACCGACGCGCGCGATCTGGTCCAGGACACACTCGAGAGGGCGTTGAGGGCGTTCAGCGGTCTGCAACCCGGAAGCAACACAAGGTCCTGGCTCATGTCGATCATGCGAAACCGGTTCATCGATGCCTGCCGACGCTCGACGCGCGCCCCCCGCGCGACGGGTGACATCGAGGAGGCTGCCGATGAGATCGGGACGCGTGAGGCCGAGGCCGAGCCGCAGTGGGCCGCGATCACCCAAGACCAGTTGCGCTCGGCGGTCGATTCGCTGGGCGAGGAGTTCCGTCTCGTGTACGTGCTCCATGCCGTCGAGGGCCGCTCCTACATCGAAATCTCCGAGCGGCTTGGGATCCCCAAGGCCACGGTGGGCACGCGCCTGTTGCGCGCGCGCAAGAAGCTGAAGGAGCTGCTGGAGCCGATGCTGGCGCAGGAGGCGGAGTCATGAGCGCCTGCGTGCGGACGGAGCGGATCCACCTGTTCGTCGACGGCGAGCTCAGCGCGGCGGAGGCTGAGGAGGTGCGCGTGCACCTCGCGGACTGCGCAGACTGCCAGGCCGAGCTCGACACGGTGATGCAGCTCGACGTGCTGGGCGACACGCTGCTCGACAAGAAGGAGCAGCAGGCGCCGGCGCCCAAGGTGTTGGACTTCGCGGCGGAGAAGGCCAGGCGGCGGCCGCGGCGCATCGCGTGGATCTCGGCGGCGAGCGGGCTCGCGGCTGCGGCGGCGATCGTGCTGTTCGTGCGTCCGGGCAATGAGGCGGACCTCTACAACCTGGGTCAGGCGCGGCCCTTCGAGGCGCGGCTCACGCACGCGGGCGCGGCGGAGTACCGGCCGTATGAGATCGTGCGCGCGGCAGGGCCGCACGGCGTCGAGGTCTCGCTGGAGACGATGGCGAAGCTGGAGAAGGCGGGCGACAAGCAGGGCGTCGCGACCGCGTATCTCTTGCGGGGCGAGAAGGTGGCCGCGGCGGAGACGTTCGCGAAGGCGAAGGAGTCGCCCGAGGTGGACAGCGATCGCGCGGCGCTGTCGCTCATGTCGGGTGACGCCGAGGGCGCGCTGGCGCTGGTCGAGGGCGTGCTGCGCGCGGCGCCGACGCATCCGCAGGCGCTGTGGAATCGCGGGCTGGCCCTGCGCGACCTGGGCCTCACGCTGTCCGCGGCCGAGGCGTTCGAGGAGGTCGCCAAGCGCAACGAGCCGGGCTGGGCGCAAGAGGCGAAGGCGCGCGCGGAGCAGCTT
>JAFEBC010000797.1 GCA_018266095.1 Deltaproteobacteria bacterium | reverse complement strand
TCCCGAATGGTCCGCAGGCCGCACCCGCGCCGGCGCCGGTGACGACTCCGCCCGGTGGCGTGAAAGCGGCTCCCACCTCGAACCCGCCGCGCCGCTAGGAAGAGATCATGGCCCACATCGACAAGTGGCTGACGACCATGGTGCAGAAGAAGGGGAGCGACCTGCACCTCGCCGCGGGGCGGCCGCCGCTCTTGCGCCTGAATGGCGCGCTGGTGGCGATGGAGAACGAGGTGCTGCTGCCGCAGCGGCTCGATCAGATGTTCGCGGAACTGACGGGCGCGACGCAGATCGAGGAGTGGCGCAAGGGCGGCGATCTCGACTTCGCGTACGCGATCGCGGGGCTCGCGCGCTTTCGCGTGAACCTGTTCAAGCAGGAGAACGGGCCGGGCGCGGTGCTGCGCGTGATCCCGGAGAAGATCCTCTCGCTGGAGGATCTGGGCGCGCCCGCGGCGCTGGGCAAGCTCGCGGACCTGCCGGGTGGGCTCGCGCTGGTCACGGGGCCGACGGGCAGCGGCAAGTCGACGACGATGGCGGCCATCATCAACGCCATCAACGAGCGGCACGCGCGGCACATCATCACCATCGAGGACCCGCTCGAGTTCGTGCACCCGCGCAAGAAGTCGCTCTTCTCGCAGCGCGAGGTGGGGGCGCACGCGCGCTCGTTCGCGGAGGCGCTCAAGGCCGCGGTGCGTGAGGATCCGGACGTGCTGCTCGTGGGCGAGATGCGCGATCGCGAGACGATCGGGCTCGCGCTGCAGGCGGCCGAGATGGGCATCCTCGTGTTCGGCACGCTGCACACGAACTCGGCGGCGAAGACCATCGCGCGCGTGGTGGACGCGTTCCCGGAGGATGAACAGCCGGGCGCGCGGGCGTCGCTCGCGGAGTCCTTGGTGGCGGTGGTGGCGCAGCTCCTCTTGCCCAAGAAGGACGGCAAGGGGCGCGTGGCGGTGCACGAGATCCTGCTGCGCTCGAGCGCGCTGGCGAACCTCATCCGCGAGGGCAACACCTCGATGCTCTCGAACGCGATCCAGGCCGGCAAGTCCATCGGCATGCAGACGATGGACGACGCGCTCCTCGCGGCGATCAAGGACGACAAGGTCGCGGTCGAAGAGGTGATGGACATCGCCAGCGACAAGAAGAAGTTCGAGGCGCTGCTGCGCAAGGAAGAGCAGTAGTCCTACCTGGGTGCGACACGTCGCCACCCTGTGAGGATCACGGGGTTACCCGGCCTCACCTTGAGCGCGGAACGATCCGTCCGATGTGCAGGTTTGAACGGCGCAGGCGGCGCCCTTCGAGCTTGGAGCCATCGTGCTCATCCTGCTGGCGGAAGACGACGAGATCTCGCGGACGGTGATGGAGTCCCTGCTCACCAAGTGGGGGCACGAGGTGCTGATCGCGGAGGACGGCGGGACCGCGAGCCGCATGATCGAGAGCGGCATCGAGTTCGACGTGGCCATCCTCGATTGGATGATGCCGGAGAGGTCGGGCATCGAGGTCTGCAAGGAGCTGCGCGCGCAACCGCGCGAGCCGCGGCCGTACGTGATGATGCTGACGGCGAAGGGCACGCCGGAGAACATCGCCACCGGGCTGGACGCGGGCGCGGACGACTATCTGCTCAAGCCGTTCGAGGCGGTCGAGCTGGCAGCGCGGCTGCGGGTGGCGCTGCGGCAGAACGAGCTGCAGCAGAGCCTGATCGTGGCGCGCGAGCAGGTGCGCTTCGCGTCCACGCACGATGTCTGCACGTCGGTGCTGAACCGCGGCGCGCTGCTGGAGGCGCTGGGCGCGGCCGTGGCCAAGGCCTCGCGCGAGCAGCGGCTGGTGTCGGTGTTGAGCCTCGATGTCGACGGCTTCTCGGGCATCAACGCGGCGCATGGACAGCGGGCCGGCGATGACGTGCTGCGCGAGGTGGCGGCGCGGGTGCGCGGCGTGCTCGCGCGCGACTGCGTGATCGGGCGCTCGGGCGCGGACGAGTTCTGCTGCGTGCTGCCTGACGTGGGGCCGGCGCGCGCGGAGGCGGTGGCGGCGCAGGTGCAGCAGTCGATCTCGGGGCTGCCCATCATCTTCGAGTGGGGCTCGGTGAGCGTCTCGGTGAGCGTGGCGGTGGCCACCGCGGGCGCGAACGCCGACCTCGGGACGCTTCTCACCGCGCTTGACGCTGCGGCCTTCGCGGCGCGGCAGGACCAGGAGCACGCGATCTCGGTCGCGGCGATGGTGGCTTGAACACACACGCAGCACACGTTGGAGATGACATGAAGACAGCGCAGGTCAGCGTTCGCACGTTGGATCCCGCAGCACTCGCACCCCTCGCGGAGCTCGAACCGCAGCTCGTCCTCGCGTTCGGCGCGCCGGCGATCTTCGCGGATCCGGGGTTTCACCCGTGGCTTCGCGCGGCGTTCGGTGACGCGCAGCTCGCGGGTTGCTCGACGGCTGGCGAGATCTCCGGCGACGGCGTGGCCGACGGCAGCGTGGTGGTCACGGCCATCCGCTTTGCGCGGCCGGACTTCAAGGTGGCCTCGACGGACCTCGCGTCGATGAGCGACTCCGAGGCGGCGGGCGCGCGGCTGGGCGCGGCGCTGGCCTCTGCGGAGCTGCGCGACGTGTGGATGCTCAGCCAGGGCGTGCAAGTGAACGGCAGCGCGCTCATCGCGGGCGTGCGCGCGGCGGCCGGGCCCGACGTGGTGATCTCCGGCGGGCTCGCGGGCGACGGCGGCGCGTTCCAGAAGACGTACACGCTCGGCTCCGATGGCGTCAGCGACAAGCGCGTCATCGCCATCGGCTTCGGCAAGGGCGCGCAGCTCTCGCACGGCACCTTCGGCGGCTGGCAGCCCTTCGGCCCCGCGCGCCTGGCCACGCGCACGAGCGGCAACATCCTGCACGAGCTCGACGGCGAGCCCGCGCTGGAGGTGTACAAGCGCTACCTCGGCGAGTACGCGAGCGGCCTGCCCGCGTCGGGCCTGCTCTTTCCCTTCGCGCTGCTCGGCGAGGACCACGGCGCCATCGGCCTCATCCGCACCATCCTCGGCGTCGATCCGGCCACGGGCAGCCTGACGTTCGCGGGCGACATCCCGCAGGGCTCGTATCTGCGCCTCATGCACGCGAGCACCGACGCGCTCGTCGACGGTGCCCAGGCCGCTGCGCGCGCCGCTGCACAGGCGGGCGCCAGCGAGGGCGGGCTCACGCTCCTCGTGAGCTGCGTCGGTCGCAAGCTGGTCATGGGCGGCCGCATCGAGGAGGAGATCGAGGCCGTCTCCGAGGTCATCCCCGGCACGGTCGCGGGCTTCTATTCGTACGGCGAGATCAGCCCGTTCCTCTCGGCCACCGACTGCCGGCTGCACAACCAGACCATGACCATCACCCACCTCTCTGAGGCGGCATGACCCACAAGCTCCTCGCCCGCCAGCTCAAGCGGTCCTTGGGCATCAAGGACGAGGCCGCGCTGCAAGAGCTCTTGTCGCGTGTCACCGAGCTCGCGCAGACGCCCGGCGTGCCGCCGCTCTTGGCGCGCGTGCTGCCGCAAGTCAGCGGCTTCCTGGCGATGGTGAGCGAGTCGTATGAGATGAACGACCGCGACCTCGTCCTGCGCACGCGCAGCCTCGAGCTGTCGTCGCGGGAGCTGGTGGCGGCCAACGACAAGGTGCGGCGCGAGGCGGCGGAGCAACAGCTCGTGCTCGATTCGCTGCGGCAGACCGCGAACCGCCTCGCGGATCAGGCGGGCCTCCCGGCGCTGGCGCTCGAGGGAAAGAACGCGCAGCAGACCTCGAACTTCGTGGCGCAGCTCGTGGAGGAGCGCACGCAGGCGCAGGCGGCGGCGCACGATCGGGAGCAGGAGGCGCGGCGCGCGCAGGCACAGCTCGCGAGCGCGATCGAATCGCTGGACGCAGGCTTCGCCATGTGGGGGCCCGACGAGCGGCTGGTGACCAGCAACCACCGCTTCGAGGAGCTGCACCCGTACTATCAAAGCCAGATGGTGCCCGGCAGGACGCTGCGCGAAGTGCTCGAGGGCACGCTCGCGAACATGGGCGGCCAGCCGTACGACGGCTCCGACGGCGCCACCTGGATCGAGCGGCAGATGGCTGCCATCCGCTCGGCGCCGCGCGAGATCGTCAAGCAGGTCGGACGTCGCTGGATCCG
>JAFEBC010000796.1 GCA_018266095.1 Deltaproteobacteria bacterium | reverse complement strand
CGCGTTGGCCGCGCGCACCACATAGAAGAAGGTCGTGCTCGCCGCGAGGCCCGTGTCCGCGTACGTGGTCGTGCTCGCCGTCGCCAGGTCGGTGAACGGCCCGCTCGAGGTGGACGCACGCCGCACCACGTACGTCGTCGCCGTCGCCGAAGCGCTCCACGACAGATCGATCCGCGCGTCGCCGCCCGTCGCCGTCAGGCCCGTGGGCGCGGCCGGAGGATTGGCCGCCGGAGGGTTCGTCGTCGCGGACGCCTCGTTCGACTTCTCGCTCGTGCCCGCCGCGTTCACCGCCTGCACGACATAGAAGTACGTGGTCGACGCCGTCAGCCCCGTGTCCGAATAGCTCGTGCCCGTGGGCGTCCCGACCTGCGTGTACGGCCCGCCCGAATTCGGCGCGCGCGCCACCTTGTAACCGGTCGCCGTCGCCGAGGCTGTCCACGCGAGGTCGACCTTCTGCTCCCCGCCAGTGGCCGTCAGGTTCGTGGGCGCCGTGGGCGGGATCAGGTTCTGCTGATTGTCGGACCCGCCGCACGCGATCGAAGCGCACAAGAGCAGAACGGCCGCGAGCAGTCGCTGCACAGACATGACTTTCCCCTCTGCCGCCCCCGAAACAGGGACTTTAGGGGGCAGTGGCAGTGAACGGACCGTAGTCGAAGTATCGCACGAAGGCGACCGCCGGTTGGCCCGTGCCGTTGAACGTGGCGTGGGCCGCTTCGCCCGCGCCGAAGGTGGCGGTGGTGATGAGGCTGTAACCCGCCACCACGCTCCCGTTGGGCAGCGCCGCGACGCCCGCGAGCGAGGGCGACTGGTCGCCTGCGTCGTTGTTCGAGATGGCCCAGAGCTGCTGGCCTTGCAGGTTGAAGCGGGCCACCGCCAGGTCGCCGGTGGTGAGCGTGACCACGCCCGACGGATCGCTCCCGGTGCCGAACACGTTGTTGCCCGAGGAGTAGAGCGTGGACACGTAGATCGAGCCGTCGATGGACGCCGAGGCGTGCGCCTGCGCCGTGATGGCGCCGCCGATGTTGCGCGCCCAGGTGACGTTGCCGTTGGCATCGAACCGGGCCAGGAAGTTCCCCGCCGTGAGCGCGGTGCTGCCCAGCGTGAACGCCCCGGACGCGTTGCCCACCACGATCATCGACCCGTCCGCCGCTGCCTGCGGCGCGCGGAAGTTCACGTTGATGCCGGTGGTGCCGAAGTCCCGCGCCCACAAGAGCGCGCCAGCGCCCGAGAGGCGCACCAGGAAGCTGCGCGAATTGGCCCCCGCCGAGGTGAACACGATGCCGCCGAATCCGAAGGAGCCGTTCGAGAAGGTGCCCGCGACGCCGATGCTGCCGTCACCGAACGCGGCCGCGCCGATGGCCGTGCCGAAGCCCGTCCCCGAGCTCGCCACCGCCCACGTCGGGCTCCCCGCGGGGCTGAAGCGCGCGATCATGGCCAGGAACGAGACCGGCGCGCTCAGCGCCGTGCTGCCGAGAGTGAGCGAGCCCGTGAAGGTGCCCACGCCGACCGCGCCGCCATCGCTGAGGGCGCGCACGCCGTTCAGGGTCGCCGAACCGCCCGGCTGCGTGGTCGAGCCGGTGGCCCACTGCGCAGCGCCGCTGTTGTCGTACTTGGCGATGAAGAAGTCGCTCCCCGTCGAGGAGGCCAGCGAGATCGTGCTGGTGCTGCCGTCGGGCTTGCTGAAGTTCGTGGGAGTCGAGCTGGTGCCGACGTGCGAGCCCACCGCGAACACGCCGCTGCCGTCCACGAGCGAGGCCACGCCGTTCACGACCGTGCTCCCGGAGGTGCTGGTGCTCGAGATCGACGACGCCCACTGGTAGGTGCCGTCCAGGCGCGTGTCGCTGACGAAGCCCGCCGTGCTCTGCGACGAGGAGAAGAAGTGGCTGCCGGCGAAGGTGGTGGTGCTGCTGTAGTTGCCGCCGATGAGCACCGTGCCGTCCGGCTGCGTCGCCAGCGAGTTGGGCGAGATCGACCCCGCGCCGTCCGTGAGGCGATCGGACACACCCAGGCCCGTCGGGCGCACCTGCTGCAAGGCGTAGTTCACAGGCGCGTAGCGGATCACGAATGCGCTGGGCGCCGTGAGGGCGTGCGTGCCATCGAAGGTCACGCCGCCGGTGGCCGTCGTGCCCGAGAACCACACGCTGCCGTCCTTGTTCGCGGCCGCCTGGCTGGCCTGCTGCTGCTGGTTGTTGCCCTTGCCTGGGTTGAACGCCCACGTCACCGAGCCGTCGTCGTTGAAGCGGGCCACGAACTGGTCGCGCGTGCTGGTGTTGCCGCTCTGCGTGATGGCGATGGTGCCGATGGTGGTGTCCGCGATGATGGTGCCGCTCACCGCCGCGCTGCCGTCGGGGAACATCGAGAGGCCCGTGCCGGTGGCCTTGTCGATGAGCTTGGCGAACTGGAGCGAGCCGGACAGCGAGTAGCGCGCGATGGCCGCGCCCGTGGTGCCGGTGCTCGGGTTCAGCGTGATTCCGCCGCCGAAGTTGGTGCCCGCCGTGGAGCGGCCGATGGTGCCGACGAGCTCGACGCCGCTGCTGTCCGCGAGCGCGCGGAGGGCCGAAGCCACGCCGACGGTGTTGCCGGTGTTGCCGATGTCGACGAACCAGAGCATGCGCGCGTCAGGGGAGAAGCGGGTGACGTAGAGGTCGCGCCCCGCGCCGGTTGCCAGCGCGCTGGCGGTGGTGGGCGTGTCGCCCGCGGCGAAGGTGAGCGTTCCGGAGAACGTGCCGAACGCAGCCAGGCCGCCATCGGGGAGCATGGCCACGCTGGTGACCGTGCTCGAGCCCGCGCTGCCGGTGGCGATGGTGCGCGCCCACGACAGGTTGCCCTCGCTGTTGATGCGAGCAACGAAGCCGCTGTCGGCCGTGGGCGTGAAGGCGACGCTCGAGGAGCCCGCGCCGAACGTGGTCGAGCCCGTGCCGGTGAACAGCGTGCCGCCGATCGCGCCGCCGCCCTCCACGTCGAGGCTCACCGAAGTGGCCCGCGCGCGGTTGGTGCCGGTGGAGACCGACTGGCCGCCGTTGACGACCGCGCCTGTCGAGTCGAGGCGCAACGTCAGGACATCCTCGGTGGCGGTGGTGACCGACACCGGACCCGTGGTGATGCTGCCGTTGGTGAACGAGCCCACCGCGAGCGCGCCGCCGTCACCGTAGGGCGCGAGGGCCGCGATGGTGTCGTCGCCGGTGCCGTTGATGGTGAGCAGGCTGCCGCCGGGCGTACCGTCCGCGTTGACGAGGGTGACGAACGCGTCCGCCGTGCCGCCGCCGAAGGCGACCGGGGGCGCCGCGCCGTTGATCGTGGTCGACGTGCTCGAGTAGCGCCCGGCCCACCACACCGCGCCCGTGGGCAACACCGCGGAGGCCGTGCTGGTGACGGCGTTGTTCCCGCCGCCGACGGAGTTGGAGAGCGCCGCGATCTCCGGCTTGTCCTTGGTGGTGACCGGATCGGTGGCGGAGAGCTTGAACCACGAGCGCGGATCCAGGCCCGCCAGCACGCCCGTGTTCCCCTGCAGCGCGACCGCGTTGGCGTTGGTCTGACCCAGCACGCTCACCGCGCCCGACGGCGACGACAGGCTGAGCGCAGTGGGGAGGCCCTGCGTCGTCCACGACACGTTCTGGCTCTGCGTGACCTGCGACCGCGACGGCGCGTTGAGCGTCAGCACGCGCACCGCGTGCGGCGTGGCAGTGACCGCCGGGCTCGAGTCGGCCGACTCGTCGCCGAACGTGTCGAACCCGCGCACCGTGTACGTGTAGGTCTGATCGTCGTTGACCGCGTTGTCTGTGTACGTCGTGCCGGGCTTGGTCACGAAGGTGATCTGCGAGCCGTCGCGGTACACGTGCGTGCTCTGCAGGAACGTCCCGCCGGGCAGCGTCCACGAGAGCGACACGAAGCCGTCCCCCGCCGCCGTGACGGTCAGGTTCGTCGGGGGCTGCACCAGCGCCTGCGGCCCGCCGAAGCCAGGCGTCGTGCCACCGGGGCCCACCGCGTCGACCTCATAGAGGTACTGCGTGCCATCCTCGGCCAGCGAGGCGTCGCTGTCGTCGCAGCGCAGCGTGGCCGCGTTGAGGTTGCTGCAACCGGGCACGGCCGCGTACGTCGGCGTGGGGCCGTTCGGCGCGCGCAGCACGTTGTACTGGGTCGCGCTGGTGACCGAGGTCCAGGTCACGCGGATGGTGCGGAAGCCCGCGTCCGTGGTGACGGTCGGCGGCGGCGGGCCGGTGGTGACGCTGAGCGTGTTGCTCGGATCGGAGGTCTGGCCCGAGTTGTCGACCGCCTTGACGAAGTAGCTGTAGCTGACGCCGCCGACCACGCCGGTGTCGGTGTACGTGCAGGTCGAGGTGGTGCAGGCCGCGTACGCGCCCACGGTGAGCTCCACGCCGTCGCGGAAGACCTCGTAGCGCGAGAACGAGCCCACGCGCGGCCACTGCAGAACCACCTTCGAGGGCTGCGCGAGGTTGAGCGAGAGCACTGGCGCGGCCGGCTTGGGAGTCGTCGGCGTGATGTTGAAGAACGGGCTCAGCGTCGAGGTGGAGGCGATGGCCGCGTTGGTCACCGCGAGCAACTGGAAGCCGTTGCCGACCTGCAGCACGCCGATGTTGCTGTAGAACGCAGCGGAGGTCACGCCTGCGAGCGACTGTGGGCCGATGCCAAGTCCGGTGGAGGCGCGCGACAGGCCCGTGGGATGGTTGGGCACTGCCTGCGTTCCGAGGCTCACCGTGACCGTGGCGCCGCTCGCGTAGGTGGCGGGGTTCTCGAAGGCATCGGCGAAGTCCACCTCCAGCGAGCCGATCGAGGCCGTGCCCACGGACGCGTCGCCCGGCGGCGACTTCCAGATGAGGTGCGTCGGGGGGCCGGAGTCGAACACGAGCGGGTCCGTCGTCTTGAAGAAGTTGACCACCGTCGCCGTGACCGACTTGCTGTCGGCGCTGAAGGTGGACTCGATGGTCGCCGTGGCCTGGCCGTTCACGTCGGTCGTGCCCGTAATGGTCTGCAGCGTGGTCGAGGTCCCCGTCGAGGTGAAGTTGACGGCGAAGCCCGGCAGCGCCTGGCCCTTCGAATCGCGCAGCGTGAGCGTGACCGTGTACAGATCGGTGCCATTGGCGATGGGGTTCGCGGGCGCCTTCGAGGACACCGCGGTGAGCGTGCTCTTCGCCGCGCTGGGTGTGACCACCGTGACCGTGGCCGAGCTCACGCTGCTGCGCGCGCCATCCGAGCCGGTGAAGCGCACGGTGTAGTCGCCGTCCACATCCGCGGTGGCGCTCGTCGAGAGCCCCGTCGCCGGCGAGAGCGAGGCCGCGGAGCTCGCCGGCAGCGCAGTGAGCGCCCACGTCCCGGTGAGCGGCTGCGAGAGGCCGCAGCCCGCGCCCGTGCTGGTGTCGAGCGGCACGTTGTCCGCGTCGGTGATGCTGCCCGAGAACGCGAGCGCGTCACCGATGATGGCGTGCGCCGGGCCCGCCGAGGTGATGGTCGCCACCGGCGCCTGCTGCCCGCAGTTGCTCACCAGCACGACGGGGGAGCTGAACGTCTGCGAGACGGCGAGGCCGCTCTGATCGGTCACCGTGAGCTGCAGGTCGTACTCGCCCGCCGCGTCCGGCACGAACGAGGGCGCCGCGGTGGAGGCGTTGGCCAGCGTGGTCGCGCTGCCCGCCGGCTTCGTGGCGAACTGCCACTGGTACGACAGCGTCTGCGGCAGGTTGCACGAGCCGCCCGTGTCGGCGTCGCTGGCGTTGGTGGCGAGCTGCACGAGCTGGCCCGGATAGAAGCTCACCTTGCCCACGCCTTGCGTCGAGCGCGCGATGTTGAACGCCGACTGCGTTCCGGTGGTGGTGACGAGGGTGGGCACGATCTGCGTCGCCGCGAGCGCGGGCAGGAGCGCCGTGTCGTTGATCTGCGGCGCCGAGGTGTTGCAGTCGATGGTGAGCGCCAGATCGGTCGGCGCTCCCGCGAGGCCCAGCGCGTCGGTGGCGATGAGCCGCACCGTGTACGTGCCCGTGAGGTCGGGGAGGAACGAGGGCGAGGCCTGGTTGGTGATGGCGGCCCTGCTGCCCGCCGGCGCCGAGAGCAGGCTCCAGGCGAGCGTGTTGAGGGGCGCCATCGCGCACCCGCCGAGCGAATCAGCGTCGGACACATTGCCGGCGAGCTGCACGCGGGTACCCACGGCCAGGTGCCGCGCGCTGACGGTCGACGAGACGAGCGCGGTGCCGAAGAAGTCCTGCGTGGCGGCGATGGCCGGGCTCGGTGAGTTCGACCCTTGCGGCGCGTTGGTGCCGCAGGTGCCGGTCGAGAACGTGAGCACCTGCGTGGCGCTGCGGCCGAAGCCGTCGGTGGCCGTGACCTGGGCGCTCCATCCGCCGGCCTTGTCCGGTGTGAGGGTCGGGGTCGCCTGCCCCCCGCCCAGTCCGCTCGCGCTCGAGGCCGGCGTCGTCAGGAGCGTCCACGCCACGCTGATGGGCCCGCTGCCGCCGCACGCCGCGTTCTGGTCGGTCACGTCCGCGCCCAGCGCGATCTGCACGTTGGTGTCGAGCGTCACCGGGCTCGCGTTGGTCGAGGTCTTGCTGACGCCGTCGTAGCGGCTCTGCACCGCCCGCACGTTCGCCAGCGAGGGCGCGAGGCTCCCGCACGCCTGCACCGAGATGCTCACCGGCAGCGCATTGGAGGAGACGCCGGTGTTCGCGGTGGCCACGGCTTGCAGCGAGTAGTTGCCGGGCGCCTGGCCCATGAACGACGGCGTGGCCGAGGTGTTCGACGAGAGGGTGGCCTTGCCGTTGAGCGGCTGCGAGAGGATGGTCCACGCGTACGTGAACGAGGTGGCCTGCAGCCGGGCAGGGCAGGCGCCGCCGCTCGTGCTGCTCGCCTGGATGGCGAGCGGCTGCTGCGCGAACGAGTTCGGCTGGATGGGCGTGGCGGTCAGGAGCGCCAGCGTGGGCTTCTCCGTCCCGCAGGGCGACGAGGTGATGGTCACCGTCGACGGCGCCGACGTGTTCCCGCGCGAGTCGGTCACGAGCAGCGAGGCCTGCCAGGTGGCGTTCGGGAGATCGGCCGTGAAGCTCGGCTGCTGCGCGCTCGGATCGGACAGCGTGGCGTTGCTGCCCGGCGGCACGTTCGAGAGGCTCCAGCGGTACGTGAACGCGCCCGCGGGCGCCGAGCCGCAGCTCCCGGCGGCGACGTTGTTGGCCGTGAGCGTGATGCGATCGTCGCGGAAGACCGTGCCCGTGGGCGTGCCGTCCGGCTCGACCGCCGCCGAGGTGACCGAGCCGATGGTGGGCACCGAGGTGCAGCCTTGCGCGGTGAGCTGGGTGGTGACCGCGGTCGAGAAGCCGCCCGAGTCGGTGACGACGGCTTGGATGGTGTACCCGCCCGGCAGATCCGGCGCGAAGGTCGTGGTCTGCGTGTTGGCCGAGAGGCCCGCCGCGCTGCCCGAAGGCCGCGAGGTGAGGTTCCACGCGAACGTGAACGGCCCGCCGCCCACGCACGAGTCCGTCAGCGTGTCCGGCTTGACCGCGAGCGACACAGTGGCGCCCGCCGTCGGCGTGCTGGTCGAGGCGAGGATGCTGGTCGCCGCGGGACCGCAGGTGCCGGTCGGGATGGTGAGCGTGGACGGCGCCGAGCGCAGGCCCGTCGAGTCGACCGCGGTCACCTGCAGGACGTACGTGCCCGCGCGATCCGCCTGGAAGGTGAACGACGCGCTGCCATCGGTCGGCGCCACCGCGGCGCTCCCGGTGGGCCGCGCCGTGAAGACCCACTCGTAGTGCAGGGTCTGCGAGGCTGGCGACGAGCAGGCGGTGCCGCTGACGTCCGGATCCGTCGAGGCCGCGGTGACGCTGATGTTCGCGCCGACGTTGGGCCGCGAGACTGGCTGGCCGCCCGAGAGCGCCGTGACCTGCGGCTGCGTGGGCGCCGACAGGCCGCACTGCGTGGTGGTCAGCGTCAGGAAGCTGGGCGCCGAGGCGTTGCCGAGCGCGTCGGTGACGATCACCGACACGAGGTAGCTGCCGCCCACATCAGGCGTGAGCAGCGGCGTGGCGGAGTCGGTGGTGATGATGCTGGCGCGGCTCCCCGCGGGCGTGGACACGAGCGTCCACTGGTAGGCGAAGGGCTTGGTCTGCGCGCTGCTGCACGAGCTGTTCGCGGACTCGTCGATGGTCCCGGGCACGCTCAGCGTCACGTGATCGCCGACATCCGGCGTGGCCTTGGAGGCGAGGATGGACGAGCCGTTGGTGCCCGCGCCCGGCAGCACCGGCGCCGACTGGCCGCACGGCGCGGCGACGATGGTCAGCAGCGCGGGGGCCGAGGTGAACCCGCCCTGATCGGTGACCGTGACCTGCGCGAGGTACGTGCCCTTCACGTCCGGCGTGAAGCTGACGTTGGCGCTCGTGGAGTTGCCGATGACCGCGAGGCTCTTCGCCGGCTGCTGCAGGAACTTCCAGGCGTACGTGTACGTGGGCGCGGCCACGCAGGCGTCGCTCAGGTTGCCGCCGGGCACCGAGAGGTTCTGCGAGACGCCGACGGTGGCCGTGCTCGAGCCCTGGATGCCGCTGATGGCGGGCGCGCAGTCGGCGGTGCGGATGACCGCCGGGAACGACGGCGAGGAGAGGCAGGTCGTGTCGGTGGCGACGACGCCGATGGTGTAGCTGCCGGCCACATCG
>JAFEBC010000795.1 GCA_018266095.1 Deltaproteobacteria bacterium | reverse complement strand
TGGAACCGCTCCCTCACACAAAGGCGAGGCCCGAGTTCGAGGCCGGCCTCTCCGACGCAGTGGCGAGCTCGATCAGGTGCGGATGCTCCACGAGCATCGACTGGAAGCCGCGCGCGGGCAGCTTGAGCACCAGCACGGGCCCGACCGCCACCACGCTCGCCGCGGCGGGCCTGCCGGCGAGCAGGGACGCGAGCCCGAACAGATCGCCCTCGTGCAGCCGCGCCACCTCGACGAGCCGGCCCGCGTCCTTGCGCTGCGTGACGCGCACCTGTCCGTGCAGCACGAGGTACATGCCGTCCGCGGGCTCGCCCTCTTGCAGGAACGTGTGGTCCGGCGGCGCCTGGCGCATCTTGAACTGGCTCAGGATCGCTTCGCGCTGGCCGGCGTCCTGGCCCTTGAACAGCGGCGACACCGTCATCGCGTGCGCGATCAGCCGGTCGCGATAGAACTTCTTGAGCGACGTGGCCACGGCCGGGTGATCCTGCACCAGCTCGCGCAGCACCCCGTCGCTGACCTCCAGCACCTCGGTGTCCTCCAGCGCGACCACGCTCGCCAGCCGCGGCGCGCCCGACAAGAGCGCCATCTCGCCGAAGAACGAGCCCTCGCCCAGACGCGCCAGCTCGAGCTGCTTGCCGTCGGGCATCCGGCGCACGACCTTCACCGCGCCCTCGACGATGATGAACAGGCTGTGCCCCGGCTCGCCCTGCTCGATCACGGTGTCGCCCGCCGAGCACAGCCGGTGCACGAGCCGGGTGACGAAGCCCACCATCGCCTCCGGCGGCAGGTCTTCGAAGAGCGGGATCGGCGGCGGCGGCGGGAGCTGGCCCGCGGGGATCGCGGGCAGGTTGATGAACTGATCGGTCGCCACGGGCGCGACCGGCCCGAAGCCCGCCTTGCCCGGCTTCGCCATCGTCGGCGGCGACAGGACCACCGGCTGCGGCCGCTGCGGCAGCTCCGTCTCGACGTCGCCCGCGATCAGGTCCACGAGCGGCGGCGCTGGCTCACGGCGCTGCGCCGCCGGCCCAGGCGGACGCGTCACCGACGGGACACCGGCCGGCGTGGGGAACCGCTTCACCGTCACTTCCGACAGCTCGTGCTTCGCGCTCTCGTGCGCGGGCTCCATCTCCAGGATGAGCTTGAACGCGCTGATGGCCTTGAGCGCCTGTCCCTGCTCGGCGAACTTGCGCCCCACGTGCTGGTACGCCTCGATCGCGCGCTTGGCGTCACCGAGCTTGCGGTACACATCCCCCAGCCGCAGCCGGTGTCCGAGATCGCCGGGCTCCAGCTTCACCAGCGACTCCAAGAGCTCCGCCGCCTCGCGATACTTCTGTCCGCGGAACCGGTCCGCGGCGCGGTCCTTCATCTCGCGCACGCTGCTCATGGGCGCGCATCCTAATCGGTGGTGGCGCGCCTGTCGCCTGGAGCACCAAGCAGCGAGCGGCGCCCGCTAGTTCGAGCACACGAGCACGTACACCGTGCCGCGATCCGCGTAGTACGACCCCGTGTGCTTGCCTGACACCTTGGGCCCGAGCACGAGCAGGCCCGCGTTGCTCACCGCGCCGCCGAACTCGCCGCTCTTCTTGCTCTTGAAGATGAGGTTCACGGCCTTGCCGCCGTTGAACGCCGCGAGGTCGGCCGCCGTCACGTCCGCGAGCGTCTTGGTGACGGAGTCGTCCATGCCGTTGTTGGTGAGCTCGATCTGACGGCCCTTCACCTTGATCGAGAGCCCGCCGAGCGCGTCGCCGACGGTGGTGCAGGAGATGGCCGCGGGCTCGGCCTTGGCGACGGCGGCGGCCTTGGTGGTGGCTGCGAAGGACGCGGGAGCGGCGAGGACGAGGGCGGCGAGCAGGGTGGCGAGCTTCATGGCGTTGAGACTCCGGTCTGAGAGACGTTGGTCCCTCACCATGACCGACTGCTCGCGAGCTGACAATTCGGACAGGTCGCTGAGAGGGAAAACCCGGGGCCCCAAGTGGAATTCTGAAAGCGCTCTGAGATCAATGACCTACCGCGTTAGTTAAGACTTTAGTTGGATGCCTCATGTGTGGCATTTGCGCCCACTCCTCGGGTCGGATAGGCGCCCACACTTGGTTTCGGCACAGTTTCGAGCCCCGTCGGTCACGAGACCCCTCGCAGCCGGCGGGCAGCACCGAGAGAAGTGGTCCGCTTCGACCAACCACGACGGTCCGGGATCGTCCGCTCCGGCCGCCAGGAGGCACTCCCCGTGAAGAAGCTCGCGTCGTTCGCTCTGGTCGCATTCGCAGCCGCCTGTGGCACTGGCCAGCCCAACTCGCCCGACTCACAGCTCGCCGCCGACGATCCGCCGATGCTCGGCGTCCACTGGACCAAGGACGAGGCCGCGCGCCGCGCCGCAGCCGGTGACATCAACGAGGCGGCCAAGGGCGCTCGTCGCTCGCCGAACATGACCTACCACGGCGGAAAGATCATGCCGACCGCGGTCAGCAAGATCATCTTCTGGGGACCGAGCTGGTCGAACTCCACCTTCGTCGGCGACAAGATCACCGGCCTCGATAGCTGGTACACGGGCCACAGCGGCTCGAACTACGCCAAGACCTCCGACGAGTACACAGGCACCAACGGCCAGGTCGGCGCCACCACCACGCACCAGGGCCACATCATCGACACCTCGACGGCGTCGGGCGGCGGCAGCACCAGCGCCATCCTCAACGAGGTGTGCAAGCAGATCACCGCGGGCAACATCGTCCCCGACGCGGGCGGCAACGGCTACTACGCCGTCTACACGGACCTCAAGCGCGGCAACGCGGGCTACTGCGCGTGGCACAGCGCCGGCACCTGCGGCGGCAAGGCCGTGCAGTTCGCGTTCTTCTGGAACCTCGACGGCGACGCGGGCTGCGATCCGCAGGACTCGACCACCGGCCACTCGCAGGGCCTCGCGGCGCTGGCGAACGTGACCGCGCACGAGCTCTCTGAGGCGCGCAGCGATCCGGCGAGCCCGGGCGCCTGGTACGACTCGTCGGGCGCCGAGAACGGCGACAAGTGCGCGTGGACGTTCAACGTGCCGTCGGCGTCGTTCCCCAACGGCACCGCGTGGAAGATGCAGGGCGAGTGGTCGAACGCCGCGTACACGGCGGGCACCGGCTACCCGAACTCGAGCGGGCAGAAGGGCTGCCTCGACGGTCACTAGGCCGTCGCACGCTGCAACGCTTCACGGCCGGCGCCCAGCTCGAGCGGGCGCCGGCTTTTTTGCCCCTTGAGCGGAAGGAGGCTCATCGAGCTTGCTCGATGAGGGAACCGCGGGTTCCTCCAACAGGCTGGTGCTGCGAGTCAACGGCGCGATGGATCACCGCGCGTCGGTCGCAGCGCTAGCGCGGGGTGACGGGAACGCGCGCCGTGTTCGACCCGTTGTTCTGGAAGATCGCCTCGAGCGAGGTGAACCCGGCGAACTGCGCCGGCGAGGTGAGGAGCGAGGCGTCCGCGAGCAGGATCGAGGGGCCGGTGCAGTAGATGTAGATCGTCGTGAACGCGGCCTCGCTCGTGTTGGTCGGCGAGAACTGCAGGATGGCCTGGTAGCGGTCCTCGCCCTGGATGTCGTTCTGCATGTAGACGGAGCTCTGGTTGGCGAGGAACGTCGTCGGCACCGGCTGGCCGTTGATGGTGAGCGAGGCGCTGCCCCACATCTGATCGTAGACGATGCCGGCGCCCGTGTTCTGCGCCCGCGCGCGTGAGGCGTCGTACGAGTAGCTGAGCACGAACGGCGTGCCGTCGGCGAACGCGCCCGCCCACTGGAAGGTGCCCGCGGGACACGCCGCGCCCGCGCCCGGCGCGACCGTGAACGACTGGGTCGCGGAGAGCTGCAGCGAGTTGGTCACCTTCGCGGTGACGATCGCGTCGCCTTGAAAGCACGGCGGCGCGGTCCAACCGAACGTCATCCCCGCGCCCGAGGCCGTGCCCTGGGTCGCGGTCCAGGCGTAGCTGAGCTGCTCGGGCGCATCGACTTCGTCGATCGCGGTGACGCTGAAGGTGACGCGCTCGCCGCCGGCTGCGCTCGCGGCCGACTGCGACGAATCGGTGATGCGCGGCGGCGTCTCGATGATGGGGTTCGCGTCGGTCACGCGGATGCTCGCCGACGCCCACGGCGACACCTCGAGGCCGTCGATGGGCGCGGTCACGGTCGCCGTCAGCACGCAGGTCCCGGGGCCGCTGATGTAGAAGGCCGGAAACTGCGAGGTCGGATCGTCGAACGAGCTCTCGACCGGGCAGCCCTCGTCGACGGTCCAGGCGAACACCAGCGCCTCCTCGCCCGGCGTGGTGACCTGGAGGTCGAGCTGCCACGCGGCCGGCCCCGAGGAGAACTGCTGCGCGGTGAGCGAGGTGATCTGCGGCGGCACCAGCACGGTCACCTGCGCGGCGCCGGTGCGCGGCGAGACGACGATGGCGAACGAGAGCGCGGCCTGGTTGCCGAGCGTGTCGGACACGGTGAGCGTGAAGTCGACCTCGCCCTGGGTGGCCGGCGCGGTCCACGACACCGTCGCCCCCGACGCCGCCTGCGATTCATTGCCGAAGCCGCCGTCGCTCGCGGTCCAGTCATACGTGAGCGGCGGCGTCCCCGTGGCGACGCCCGTGAGCGTGATCGTCTCTCCCACCAGCAGCGCCGCGTTCGACGCGACGATGGCCTCGATGGCGGGCGCCACGATCACCGGCGGCGGCGCGAGCTGGTGGAGCACGATCGTCACCAGCGCGGTCTGCCCCTCGACGATGTCGATGCCGCTCGCGCTGCCGGTGAGCCCGGCCAGCGACCCCGAGGTGATTGCGTTGAAGGTGTACGTGCCCACGGGGATGCCGGTGATGGTCCCCTCCCAGTCGCTCCCGTTGCGAGTGAGGGGCTGCGAGCTCACCGTGTTCCCCGAGGCGTCGAGGACGGTGATGTCGATGCCGGTGACGCCGCTCAGTGCGCCCGCCGCCGCGATCACGCGCGCGCTCCCCGACTGCTGTTGCGTCCTGCCGGAGCACGCGGTCAATCCGAGGGCGGCGAGCGCGAGCGAGGCCAGGAGGAAGCGTGAGCGCGGCATCGATAACCTCTTCGTGGCCGCTCGTCCTGGTGGGACGGTGCCGGCCATGTCGGTGTGGAAAATTGAACTTCAGTGTCGGCGATCAGAGGCCGCGCCTTCAAGTGCCACCGTTGGGGTCAGCCCCCCTTGACAGCCCACCTACGAGGGCGCAGACGACGCTGGCCGCGCAGCACTGAGCGCCGCTTCGCTGACACAGGCATCCAAGGTCCCGGAGACACGGCATGGACATCCAGAACCGGCTCATCACGTCGCGCGGCGCTCGGACGCACACGCGCAGGCTCGCGCTCTCGTTGGCGCTCGCGCTCTCGGCCGCGGCGCTTCCATCGGCGGCCCTCGCGGGCGCGGACACGTGGGAGGAGATCGCCAAGAAGGACGGCATCACCGTGGAGCGGCGGCCCAAGGAGGGCGCGGCGTTCTATGAGCTGCGCGCGCGGGCGACGGTCGCGCTGACGGTCGAGGACTTCGCGGCGACGGTGTGGACGTTCCGCGACTACACGCAGTTCATGCCGTACGTGAAGGTGCTCAAGGTGCTCGCCGAGGACGCAGCGTCGGCGACGCTGTACCAGCAGATCGCCATGCCGCTGGTGGCGGATCGCGACTACGTGGTGCGCTGGGTGCGCGCGCCGAGCCCGGATGGGCGCGCGACGCTCTTGCGCTTCGACAGCGTGACCGATGTGGGGCCGGCGGCGAACACGAACGGCTTCGTGCGCGTGCTCAACATCCACGGGAGCTGGCTGCTCGAGCCCACAGACGACGGCAAGTCGACGCGCTTGACGTACGAGCTGTACAGCGAGCCGGGCGGAGCGGTGCCGAGCTGGATCGTGAACATGGCCTCGAAGGACGCGCCGCGCGAGGTGGTGGCGGCGATGGTCAAGCGCGTGACGGAGCGGGTGGCGGCGCGCGCGAAGGCCGCGGCGCCCGTGGTGACGCGCTAGCGAAGGCGACCGGGCCGCGCCTGTGCGCCTCAGGGCTACGCCCACAGTGGCCTATGCGCCGCCGCTCAACATGCGCGCGAGCATCCACGGCAGCGCGCGCGTGTCGATCGGCTTGCTGATGTAGCCGTCACAGCCCGCGGCCCGCGTGCGCTCCTCGTCGCCGCGCATCGCCGACGCGGTCACTGCGATGATGAGGATGTCCTTCGTCTCCGGCGCGGCCTTGAGCTCGCGCGTCAGCTCGAGGCCGTCCTTCCCCGGGAGCTGCACGTCCATCAGGATCATGCGCGGCCGGAAGGTGGCCAGCGCGGCGCGCATCTGCACCTCGTCGAGGGCGGTCTTCACCGTGTAGCCGTTCGCGCGCAGGAGGTACTCGAGCAGGGTGAGGTTCGTCTGGTTGTCGTCGACGATCAGGATGTTCTCGCCGGCCATCGTGCACCTCGTGACGCGCTGCTCAGTTGAGTCGTGACGGGAGGAAGGAGCGCAGCTCTGCCACCACGGCCGCGCCGCCGCCGCCGGCCTTGGACACGATGGCGCTCGCGGACGTGCGCAGGTGCGCGAGCTCGTCCTGCGAGAGCTCCTTCGCGGTCCACACGATCACCGGCACCTTGCTGACCTCGACGCGCTCGCGGAAGCGCTGCAGGAACTGGAAGCCGTCCATCTCCGGCATCACCAGATCGAGCACCACGGCCGCGGGAGGGCGCTGCTTCACGGCGTCGAGCCCGAGCACGCCATCGGACGCGCTGCGCGCCTCGTAGCCGAGCTGTTGCAGCAGCGCGAGCATGAGGTTGCGGGCGCTGGCGTCGTCGTCGACCACCAGGATCCCACCGGGACGCTCTGGAGCAAGCCCGGCGCGGGCCAGCGCGCTTCGCAGCGCGTTGGCGTCGGTCGGCTTCGAGAGCACCTCCTGCACCGCGAAGCCCGCCACCGCGCCGTGCTCGGCCACCACCGTGATCACGATGACGGGCACGTTGCGGTTGCTGGTCTCGTTGCGGATCTTCTCCAAGAGGTCGAGGCCGCTCATGTCGGGCAGCAGGAGGTCGAGCGTGATCGCGTCGAAGGTGTGCGCGCGGCAGCGAGCCAGGGCCTCCGCGCCGGTCGCGGCGACCTCCACCGCGTAGCCCTCGCGCTCCAGCACGCTGGCCAGGACCTTCTGCTCGGCGGTGTCGTCCTCCACCACCAGCACCGAGAGCACGCCCGCGAGGTGCGAGAGGTCCGGCGCCTGTGTGAACCGCGCCGCGCCGACGAGCGAGTGCCGCGGAAGCACCGCGTGGAAGGTGCTGCCCCACCCGAGCCTGCTGCGCACGCCCACCGCGCCGCCCTGCGCCTCGACGAGCTTCTTGGTCAGCGCGAGCCCCAAGCCGGTGCCGCCCTGCGGCTTGTTCTTCTGGTCGCCCACCTGCTGGAACTCGCTGAAGAGCTTCTCCAGGTCGGTGGGCGAGATGCCGGGGCCCATGTCCTCGACCTCCAGCCGGAACGAGCCCGTACCCGCGGCCAGCACGCGCACCTGGATGCGGCCGTCGGCGGGCGTGAACTTCAGCGCGTTCGACAGGTAGTTGTAGAGCACCTGCTTGAAGCGCGCGGGGTCGAGCACGAGGTCGGTGAGCGAGGGATCGACCGAGGTCTCGATGCGGATGCGCTTGGTGGCCGAGGTGGTGCGCAGGATCGCGAGCACCTCGCCCAGCACGGCGTTGACGTCGATCGGCTCGGGGTGGAACTCGAACTTGCCCGACTCGACCTTGGCCAGGTCGAGCACGTCGTTGATGAGCTGCAGGAGGTGCCGGCCGCTGGTGAGGATGTGACCGAGGAACTCCTGCTGCTGCTGGCCGGGCGGCACCACGCCGTCCTGCAGGAGCTCGGAGAAGCCGATGATGGCGTTGAGCGGCGTGCGCAGCTCGTGGCTCATGTTGGCGAGGAACTGCGACTTGTACGCGCTCGCGGCGGCGAGCTCCTCGGCCTTGCGTTGCAGCGCGGCCTTCTGCTCGACGAGCTCGTTGTTGGCGGTGCGCAGGGCCTCCTCTTGCGCGCGCAGCCGCTCGGCCTGGCGCTCCTTCTCCGCGAGCAGCAGCACCGCGCGTTGACGTGCGCGCGCGACCTCCAGCGCGACCGCGGCCGTCTCGCGCGTGGCCAGCACGAAGTCGGACGAGAGCGGCGTCCACGGCTTGAAGAGCGCGAGCTCGACCACTCCGGTGACGCGGTTCGAGAGCACGAGGGGAACCAGCACCAGCGCGTGCGGCGCGGCCTCGCCCAGGCCCGAGCGCACGCGCAGATAGTCGGCCGGCGGCGAGGAGATGACGGTGATGTCGGTGGCGCGCGCGGCCTGGCCCACGAGGCCTTCGCCGGGGGCGAAGATCGCCCCGAGGCTCGCGCTCTCGGCGGAGAGCCCGTGCTCGCCGAGGCGGCGCAACATGCCGTCGTCCTCGAGCACGTAGAGCGCGGCGGCGGGCGCTTCGAGGCGGCCGGCCCAGTAGGAGGCGATGCGACGCGCGACCTCGCGCAGGGACAGCTCGCCGCGCAGCTCCTGAGCGAGGCCCGCGAGGCCGGTCTTGAGCCAGTCGGTGCGGTTGCGCTCTTCGCCGAGCCGCTCCAGGCTGGCGGCCATCCGGTTCGCCTGCTGCGCCACGTCGCCGAGCTCGTCGTTGCTGACGATGGGGATGGGGACGGCGAAGGAGCCGCTGCCGAAGCGCGCGAGGCCCGCGTTGAGCGCGCTGAAGCCGCGCAGGAGCCCGCGGCTCACCCACGACGACAGGAAGAGCGCGAAGAGCAGACAGGCGACGCCCACGGCGAGGCGCAGGCTCGCGGCGGTCGTCTCGGCCTCGGTCACGGCGGCGAAGGCGGCGGACAGCTCGCCGCGATCGAACGA
>JAFEBC010000794.1 GCA_018266095.1 Deltaproteobacteria bacterium | reverse complement strand
TGCACGATGCCGCGCACGGGCCGGTTGTGGTCCTCGCCCAGCGGGTCGCGCAGCTCGCCCGGGTGCGTCTCGGCCTCGGCGGACACGGGGATGGCCTGCTGGCGCACCGGACAGCGCGGGTGCGTGCGGTCGATGAGCGAGAGGTAGTACGGCGTGATGCCGAGCCGGAAGATCTTCGCGGTGGCAAGGGCGCCGAGGCGCTCGTCGGGGGTCAGCTCGACGAGCCGCTCGAGCTCCGGGAGCGTGCGCACCATGTTCCGCGCCTGCCAGCGCCAGTCGTGCCATTGGGCAGGGGTGACGTCCGGATAGAGCGTCGACCAGTGCGGAATGGGTGCGGCGAGGGTGCGGCTCACGGCGGGCTCCAGCGAAGGGGGCGCACCTTGCCTCATTCGAGGGTTGGGGATCAAGGCCCGGGGGCACAAGCACGGGCCCCTGAGTCGCTGCTCACTTGCCCTCGGAGTTCATGACCCACTCGCGGTTGTTGATGAAGAGGTAGGTCGCCTTCTTGTCGCAGCCGCTGACGCCGACCATCTTGTAGTCGAGGTTGCCCTCGCCCAGCGGGGCGAACGTGAGCTTGTCCTCCGCGCAGGAGAGGTCGAAGGCGGCGCGCTTGCCCAGGCTCTGCTTGCCCGAGTCGTCGAACCAGGCCTTGCCGCCGATGAGGTGCATGCCGCAGGCGCAAAGGGTGAGGGAGAGGGCGAGCGCGAGGATGGACGAGGTGCGGATCATGGGCGGTACCCGGGTTGGAGGGAGTCGTCCCGTAACACCCAGCCGGCGCGGCGGAACACGCGGGAAATCACTCGGTGGCCCCCCAAGGAGTCACTGGATCTGTTGAGTGGCGGACGGGCTTGGCGGACGCTTCCGACAGAGGTCAGACGGCGAGCGCGCCCAGCTCGGCGTCGGCTTGGACGGCGGCGAGGGGTGCCCCGGCCTCGAGGGCGCGCTTGAGCCAGTTCCCGGCGCGTTCGCGATCGCCTTCGCGCAGGGCCGCGCGCGCGGCGAGCACGGCCGTCTCGGAGTCGGGGGCGAGCGTGAAGCTGCGGCCGGCGTCGATGGCGGCGGTGGCGTGGTCCCCGCGCTGGAGGGCGATGGCGGCGCGGATGCGGAGTCCGGCGGCCTGGCTCATGCGGCCCCCGGTGAGCTCGAGGCGGGTGGCGAGCTCGATCGCGGTGGGGACCTCGCCGCGCGAGAGGAGCGCGTGGGCCTCGCGCAGGGCCTGCTGGGCGAGGGCGCGGTCGCGGGGATCGATGGCCTCGGCCGCCGTGGGTTGGGGGACGAGGCCGCGGGCGGCGCGGGCGGTGTTGAAGTTGGTGACCGCGAGCACGCCGAAGAAGACGAGCAGGAAGGGCTGCGTCTGCCGGGTCAGCACGAAGAGGACCACGCCTAGGGCGAGCGAGAGCGCCGCCGAGAACCAGGCCACGGGCCCGACCGAGGGCTTGCCGCGCACGCCGGCGACCACGGCCTCGAGCGTGTTGCCGCCGTCGAGCGGAAAGATGGGCAGCAGGTTCAGGGCCGTCCAGGTGACGCTGGTGATGACGAAGAGCGCGAACAGGCGGCCGATGGGCGTGTCGGCCGCGCGGGACACCTGCTGGAAGAGCGAGAGCGGCGCGTCGCGGACCTCGGCGGCGAGCCACGGGTGGCCGTACCAGAGGAGACCGAAGGCGGCCACGCCGACCATCAGGCCCGCGAACGGCCCGGCCAGCGACAGGCCGACCCGCTCGAGCGGCCCCAGCAGCCGGGGCACGCGCGGATACGTCACGCCGCCCAGGCCGCGCAGGACGATCTCGGGGCGCCCACCGAGGAGGCGCGCGACGGCCGCGTGGCCGAGCTCGTGGATGATCACGGACACGAAGACGATGAAGAGCCAGGACAACAGGCGCATGATGTCGAAGTCGAGGCCGCTCAGCAGCAGGGCTGTGAGCAGGAACGACCACTCGATGCGGATGGGCAGGCTGCCGAGGCGGAGTTCGATCACGGGGCGCGGAGTGTAACAGGCCGCCGCGCGGAGACACGCAACTGCGCGGACGGCGAGGGCGTCAGATTGTCGCGCGGGCGAGCACGCGGTGGGCGGCGGCGTTAGCATGGCCGGGATGCGGATCACCAAGCTCCATGGGCTCGGCAACGACTTCGTGCTCCTCGACTGGCGTCAGGCCGGCGTGGACGCGCCGTCGATCGAGCTGGCGCGCAAGCTGTGCGACCGGCACCGCGGCGTGGGCGCGGACGGCGTGCTGACGCTCCTGCCGCACGCGGACGGCACGCGGCTCGTCATCCACAACCCGGACGGGTCGCGGCCGGAGATGTGCGGGAACGGCGCGCGCTGTGCGGCGCTCTGGCTGGCGACGGACGGGCTGCAGAAGGCCACGGGCGCGGAGGTGCGCGTGCGGCTGCAGACCGACGCGGGCGTGCGCGACTGCACGGTGGCTGAGGGTGCGCGGCTCATCGGCGACGTGGAGATCGCCATGGGGGTGCCCGAGATCGCGCCGCACCGGACGTTCGTGGTCGAGGGCGCGATGCGCGAGGCCACGCCGGTGTCGATGGGCAACCCGCACCGGGTCTTCTTCGTCGAGGACGCGCCGGGGCCGCTCCTGTCGCTGGCGGCGCGCGCGGGGCCTCAGCTCTGCCTCGCCGAGGACGCCAACATCGAGTTCGCGCGCAGGACCGCCCCGCAGCAGCTCGAGGTGGCGGTGTGGGAGCGCGGCGCGGGCCTGACGCAGGCGTGCGGGACGGGCGCGTGCGCGGTGGCTGCGGCGGCGATGGCGCGCGGCGTGGTGGAGAAGAGCAAGCCCGTCGCGGTGGACCTGCCGGGAGGCCGCCTGGTGCTGCGGCTCGAGCCCGCGAGCGGCCAACTGCTGATGCGCGGGCCGGCGCAGTTCGTGTTCAGCGGCGAGTGGGGCTAGCTCGAGGAGCGGCTACTCGCCGTCCAGGATCTCCTTGAGCACCGTGTGCCCGCCCGGCTCGATGGTCACCGTGCGCGTGAGGTCCTTCTCCAGCTCCGTGTTGGTGAGCCGCACC
>JAFEBC010000793.1 GCA_018266095.1 Deltaproteobacteria bacterium | reverse complement strand
CCTCTGCGGCGGCTTCAACTCCAACGTGATCAGGCGTGCGCAGCGCTTCATCACCGAGGAGGGCCCGAAGTTCGACAAGCTGCAGTTCTCGACGGTGGGCCGCCGCGGCCAGGCGTTCGCCAAGAAGCGCGGCATCCCCTCGCGCAAGGACTACGCGGGCTACCTCGGCAAGCTGAACTACGGGCAGGCCAAGGGCATCGCCGACGACCTCATCCACGCGTACACCGAGGGCCACCTCGACGCCGTGTACGTGCTCTACACCGAGTTCAAGAGCGCGATCGCGCAGACGATCTCGCTCGTGCGCCTCCTCCCCATCGAGCCGCCGAAGCTCAAGGAGAAGTCGGACGGCAAGGGCCACAAGCAGGCGCCGCACCTCTTTGAGCCCTCGGCCAAGGAAGTGCTCGACTCGCTCTTGCCGCGCCACCTCGCCACGCAGATCTGGCGCGCGCTCCTCGAGAGCGAGGCGTCCGAGCACGGCGCCCGCATGACGGCCATGGACTCGGCCACCAAGAACGCCAAGGAGATGATTGCCTCCTTGACCCTCGACTACAACCGCGCGCGCCAGGCGGCGATCACCAAGGAGCTCATGGAGATCGTCTCGGGTGCCGAGGCCTTGAAGTAGACCGATTTCGTCTCACGATCTTCGACTCACGAACTCTTTGATTTCGACTGGAGTGCAAGCGATGGCGGACATGCAGAAGGCCGGCAAGATCACGCAGGTGATCGGACCCGTGGTGGACGTGGAGTTCCCGCCCGGCGCGCTGCCCGAGATCTTCACGGCGCTCACGATCGACAACAAGGGCATCTCGGACGAAGCCGGGAACCTGACGGTCGAGGTGGCGCAGCACCTGGGCGAGAACACCGCGCGCTGCATCGCCATGGACTCGACAGACGGCCTCGTGCGCGGCCAGGCCGTGAAGAGCACGGGCGCGCCCATCTCGGTGCCGGTCGGCCCGGGCGTCCTCGGCCGCATCCTGAACGTGGTCGGCGCGCCGGTGGACGAGAAGGGCCCCGTGAAGGCGGCGAAGAAGCTGCCCATCCACCGCGCTCCCCCGGACTTCACCGAGCTCGACGTGCGCATGGTGCCCTTCGAGACGGGCATCAAGGTCATCGACCTCTTGGCTCCGTACCTCCGCGGCGGCAAGATCGGCCTCTTCGGCGGCGCCGGCGTCGGCAAGACGGTGCTCCTCCAGGAGCTCATCAACAACGTCGCCAAGGAGCGCGGCGGCTTCTCGGTGGTCGCCGGCGCCGGCGAGCGCACCCGCGAAGGCAACGACCTCTACATGGAGTTCCAGGAAGGCGGAAAGAACGCCGTCATCAAGACCGATGACCTGGAGAAGTCGCTCGCCGTCCTCGTGTTCGGCCAGATGAACGAGCCGCCCGGCGCCCGCGCCCGCGTGGCCCTCACGGCGCTCACCATCGCCGAGTACTTCCGCGACGAAGAGGGTAAGGACATGCTCCTCTTCGTGGACAACATCTTCCGCTTCACGCAGGCCGGCTCGGAAGTGTCCGCGCTCCTCGGCCGCATCCCGAGCGCCGTCGGTTACCAGCCCACGCTCTCGACGGAAATGGGCGGCCTCCAGGAGCGCATCACGTCCACCAAGAAGGGCGCGATCACCTCGGTGCAGGCCATCTACGTGCCCGCCGACGACCTCACCGACCCGGCGCCCGCGACCGCGTTCGCCCACCTCGACGCGACCACCGTGCTCTCCCGCGCGCTGACCGAGATCGGCATCTACCCGGCCGTCGATCCGCTCGACTCCACGAGCCGCATCCTCGACCCGCAGATCGTCGGCGACCGGCACTACAAGACCGCGCGCCGCGTGCAGGCCGTGCTCCAGCGCTACAAGGAGCTCCAGGACATCATCGCCATCCTCGGCATGGACGAGCTCTCGGACGAGGACAAGCAGACGGTGTCGCGCGCCCGCAAGCTGCAGCGCTTCCTCTCGCAGCCGTTCACGGTGGCCGAGCAGTTCACGGGCATCAAGGGCGAGTACGTGAAGCTCGAGGACACCATCCGCTCGTTCGAGGAGATCCTCGACGGCAAGCACGACGGTCTCCCGGAGCAGGCGTTCTACCTGGTCGGCGCCATCGAGGGCGCGATCGCCAAGGCCAAGACGCTCGCGCAGTAAGGCAGTCCTCTCTAGGAGTCGTCGATGGCACTCACGCTCGAGATCGTCACCCCGGAGCAGCGCGCGCTCACCACCGAGTGCGACGAAGTGCGCCTGCCTGGCGCGGTGGGCGGATTCGGCGTCCGGCCGGGTCACACGCCCATCGTGGCCGAGCTGCGGCCCGGTGAGCTCGTGTTCGTGGCGGGCGGCAAGGACAACCGCTACGCCGTGGGCGAGGGCTTCGCCGAGGTGTCGGGCGACCGCGTGCGCGTCTTGGCCGAGGAGGCCTTCCGCGCCGACGCGCTCGACGCCGCGGCGATCGAGAAGGAATTGGCTGCGCGCCAGGCCAAGCTCGCGGCGATGAAGCCGGGCGATCCGGCCTTCGAGCAGGAGCGGGCCCTGGTGGCGCGCGCGGCGGCGCGGCTGGACGTGGCCAAGCGGTAGCGCAGAGGTCCTTGAACCGTGCCCGGGCAGGGCGCGGATGGTTGCACCCGGAGGCCTGCGAGTCCGCGGGCCTTCGTCGTTTCCGCAGGGCAGGCGGCTGAAGGAACCGGGGCGCGCGGACGTCCGTCTCACCGACCGTCAAAGATCCGACCTTGCGCCGCTTTGTCCTGTGACGAGAGGCCCCTTACACTTCACGATCCGCATGCTGCGCCCCTTCAGACTCCTGTGCGCCTGTGTGTGCCTCGCCCTCCTGGGGGCCGGGGCCTGCAGCAAGACGCGCCTCGGGCAGGTGCTGCCGCCGGGCGCGCGCATCGACGTGTTCCCGCAGAACGCGCGGGCGCAGTTGGACGCGCTCTTCGTCATCGACAACTCGAAGTACATGACGGTCCACCAGTCGCGCGTGGCGGCGCAGATGGGGCGCTTCGTCGGCTGGCTCGACCGCGCGCAGATCGACTGGCACATCGGGCTCGTCACGACCGACGTGAACGCCACGCCCGGCCAGTTCGTCTCCGGCGGCTTCTACACGAGCGACAGCGAGGGCTCGCTCCCCGGCGCGATCCTCGGCATCGGCGGCAACGGCGCGGCGATCGCGGCGGCGCTCGAGCAGATGGAGTTGGGCCTGAAGGGGCCGCCCGCGGGCTTCCTGCGCGACGGCGCCGACCTCTTCCTCGTGGCGGTCACCGACAACAACGACCCGTGGTCGCCCGGCACCGACGACTACTACTTCCGCGTGTTCAAGGGCAGCAAGGGCAAGGGCAACGACGGCATCGTCACGCTGTCGGCGCTCGCGGGCGACCTGCCCTCGGGCTGCACCATCCCCGACCCGAACAACCCCTCGGGCACCTTCTTCGCCGAGCCAGCGCCGCGCCTGAGCGGCCTCGTGACGCGCATGGGCGGCCGCTTCAAGAGCCTCTGCGATCCCGCGTTTGATCAAGTGTTCGACGAGTTGGGCGCCACCGCCGCGGGCTTGAAGCGCCAGTTCCGCCTCGCCAAGCTCCCCGACCCGGCCACGCTCGTCGTGCACGTGCGGGCCACCTGCGACACCAGGGCCGAGAGCCTGACCTTCTGCGCCTCGGTCGAGGACCAGTGCGGCGAGTCCGATCCGGCGCAGGTGTGCACCCCGCGCGCCGCGGCCACGGGCGTCGACGGCTGGAGCTTCGACGCGGACGCCAACTCGATCTTGTTCTCGGGCAACGCGCTGCCGCCGCGCGGCTCGGTGGTCGAGGTGCAGTACAGCGAGAAGGGGACGGCGCAGTGAGGGCGCAGGCGCTGGGCGCGCTCTGGCTGACGCTCGGTCTCTCGGCCGTGGCCTGCGGGCAGACCAAGCTCGTGGCCTCCGCGCCGCGCATCGTGGTCACGCCCTCGGTGCTCGACTTCGGCCAGACGCCCATCTTCTTCCCCGTGCACAAGACGCTGCTCGTCACCGACGCGGGTAGCCTGCCGCTGCACCTCTCGGGCGTGACCCTCACGGGCGACGGCAAGGACGCCTTCACGCTGATTACGCTGCCCTCGCTCGTCGCGCCCGGCCAGGGGACGCTGCTCGAGGTGGCCTGCTCGCCCAAGGCGCAAGGGGTCGTCGGTGCACAGCTCGTGATCTCGTCCGACGATCCCGACGAGCCCGAGACCACCATCGGCCTCACCGGCGAGGGCACCACCGCGGCCTCCATCAGCGTGTCGCCCGCGAGCCTCGACTTCGGCCGCGTGGGCGAGGGCCAGAGCGCGACGCGCGAGTTCCAGGTCCACTCGAACGGGCCGGCCGACCTGTTCTTCTCCGCCTTCGGCTTCTCCAACCAGAACGGCTTCGGCCTCGTCGGCTCCCTCGCGCCGGGCTCGGTGCTCCCTGCGGGTCAGGCGGCCACCCTCGCTGTGCACTTCTCGCCCACGCCCGACACGGCCACAGGCGAGTCCGCGCTCGTCATCAGCTCGTCGGATCCCCAGCACTCCCAGACCGCCATCGCTCTGCACGCGACCATCAACCGCGCCCCGGTCGCGCGCGCGCGGGCGTACCTCACCGGCGATCCGCCGCAGGACCTGGCGCTGACCACCGCGGTGGGCGCGCTCGTGCACCTCGACGGCTCCACCTCGAGCGATCCCGACGGCGACACGCCGCTCACCTACAAGTGGACGCTCGCGCTCAGGCCCGGCACCTCCAACGCCACCATCGACAGCGACACGAGCGTGAGCACGGCTGTGCTGCTCGATCAGCCCGGCCTCTACTCGGCGCAGCTCGTGGCCACCGACGCGACCGGCCTCGCCTCCTTCCTGCCGGGCCGCATCGACCTGCGCGCGGTGCCGCCGCTCGAGCTCGTGGTCGAGCTGGTGTGGGACGCGCAGCGGCCCGATCTCGACCTGCACCTGCGCGAGGACGGGACCTCGCTCGACTCCTCGAGCGACTGCTCCTGGCTCGTGCCCGATCCGCAGTGGTTCCCGGGCGGCGCCGACAAGAACCCGCACCACCAGGGCGATCAGCTCGTGGGCTACGGGCCCGAGCTCATCGAGTGGAAGACGCCGACCTCGGGGACCTATCGCATCGCGGCGGTCTTGAAGAACCTGAACGGCGCCACCGTGGGCACGACGGCGCGGGTGCGCGTGCACGCGTTCGGCGTGCTGGTGGCCGAGCTCTCCAAGCTCATGAGCGCGCCGGGCGAGGTCTGGGAGGCGGGCGCCATCGACTGGCCCACCGGACGCGTCTCGGCGTCGGCAGCGCCGGGCCAGACGAGCGAGGTGCGCGAGGTGTCGTTCGTGCGCGGCGCGCTCGAGACCTCGGCGTGGAGGACTGAATGAGCGGCGCTACGTCCTCGTGCACGAGATCGCTCGCGCGCGCTGCACGCGACCTCGGGCTCGCCCTCGCGTACGGTGCACGTGCCCTCGCGCTCGCCCTCTCGTGGGCTGGACTCTTCGCCAGCGCGGCCTGTCACAAGAGCGCGACGAGCACGCCCGCCCCAGAATGCACGACGCGGGCGGACTGCGTCGGTGGCCTCGCCGGTGGCCTT
>JAFEBC010000792.1 GCA_018266095.1 Deltaproteobacteria bacterium | reverse complement strand
GCAGTACCTGTCGACGTGCTCCTACGCGGTCACTTCACAGATGGTGCTGCCGGCGCAGGTGTCGGAGCTGTTCCACTTCGGCCCTTCGCGCTGAGCCACTCCCAGAGCGGCTCGAAGACCTCCTGCGGCGCGTGGTCGCCGAGGAGCAAGTCCATGTGGCCGTAGTCCGCGCCCGCGCCGTTCTCCTCGCCCACGAGCACGAACGCCTTGTCGCCGCCGAGCGCGTCGTACCCGCGGCGCACGAGCGGCGTGAAGCCGAGCTGATCCGCCTTGCCCGCGATCACCAGCACCGGCGTGCGCGTCTGCGCCAGCGCCTTCTCGTAGTCGAGCGCGCCGTCGCGGGAGGTGAACCTGTCCGTCTCCAGCCACTGACCGAACTGCGCCGCCAGCCGCGGGCTCTCGTCCTCGACGCCCACCGCGAGGAAGCCCTGCCAGACCTTCTCGTCCATGTTGGCCGGGTTGTAGAGAAAGAGCGCCGCGGGTTGCGGGAACAGGCTCATGAGGGGCAGCGCCAGCAGCGTGGGCGAGTCGAGCTTCACCACCGGCAGCTTGCTCGCCGCGGAGGCCCCCAGGCGCGCCAGCGAGTTCATGCGCGGACCCCAGCGAAATCCCAGCGGACTCCCCAGCGTGGCCGCGGCGCCGATCGACTGCGCCGCCTCTCCCCCGCGCGCGAGCAGGCAGTACACCAGCATGCCGCCCATCGAGTGCCCGACGAGATCGATCTGCGCCGCGCCCGTCTCCTCCTTCACCTCGGCGATAGCCGCCGGCAGGTCCTCGGTGCAGTACGTGTCGAAGTCCCAGTCGTACTTCTTGTCGCCCCCGAACAGCGACGCCTTGGTGCTCTCGCCGTGCGCGCGCAGGCTCATCGACCACGCGTCCAGCCCGTGCCGCGCCGCTTCGCGGACGATCGAGTGCTTCTCGTCGTAGTCCAGGTTGCGTTGGTTGGTGACGATGCCGTGCACGAACAGCACCGGCCGGCGGCGCTCCTGCTTCGCCGCGGGCACATAGTGGATGAGCGAGAGCTCCCAGCCATCGGCGGTCTTGGCGGTCTTGTGCTGCGCCTGCTCGGGCAGCGGCGCCGGCGACCACAACGAGCGCCCGATGGCGCACCCGTGCGAGCACGCGGACAAGAGCAGCGCGCAGAGCGCGAGCGGGCGCCACGGCCTCACTTGAGCTCCTCCTGGAAGGTCACGATCTGCGCCGCGAGATCGCGGATGAGCGCCTCGTCCGTCAGCATCAGGTGCCCGGCCTCGCTGTCGAAGCCCTCCAGGCGCTGCACCACGAGCTCGCGCTGGATCGCCTTGGGCGCGGCCGTGCGCAGGGCGAAGGCGTGCTCGAGGTGCACGAGGTTGTCACGCACCGAGCCGATGGAGAGCACCGGCAGCTCGAGCCCCGCCAGCGCCGGACCCAGCCCCCGCGCCGGCAGCACCGGCCCATCGCGCAGGATGAGCTCGCCCGAGGTCATCCAGCGCCACACATCCGCCACCAGCTCGGGCGCGACCGTTCCCAGCGCGGCCCGCAGCTCGTCCTTGCGCACCGAGGTGAAGGCGTCGCCGTGCACCAGCAAGAGCTCGAACAGATCCGTCGCCGACTTGGACTCGAAGGGCAGCGGCAGCTCCAGCCACGAGCGCAGCGCGATGGGCCCCGGCGCCACCGCGCGCGCCTGCACGATGCCCGCGAACTTCTCCACCGCGAGGTTCGGCACCTCGTAGCGCGCCGGCACCGACACGAGCACGAGGCCCGCGACCTTGTCCTTCATCCCGTCGGCCACCAGCACCGCCGAGGCGCCGCCCAGGCCATGCCCCAGCAGCACCGCGCGCGGGGCCTTGGTGGCCTCGAGCACCACCCGCAGCGCCGTGGGCGCATCGCCCAGGAACAGCGCCTCGAGCCCACCCGCGCCCTTCGCCGGCCGCGAGCTGTCGCCCGCGCCGCGCCACTCGACCAGGAACACCTCGCGCCCGCGCGCCTGCAGGTTGGCCGCGAACTTCTCGTAGAAGGCCTTGGAGAGCCCCAGCTCCGGCAGGATCAGGATCGGCGGCCCCGCGCGCTCGCCAGCCGCCGCCCAGCGCCAGATCGCGATCTGCGCCCCGCCCGCGTCGAAGAGCGACCTGTAGACGCGCCCGCCCTTCACCTCGGACGCAGGCACTTGGGCTTCCCCGGCCGCTCCCGCAGCCGAGGCCCCGGCCACCGCCGACGCCCAGAGAACCCACGCGATCACGGACGCGCGCATCGCGGCCCTCAGAGGTGCAGCAGGCCCAGCTTGCGCGCCCCCGCCACCGCCTCCACGTGCGACCGCACGCCCAGCTTGGCGTAGATGTGCCCCAGGTGCGTCCGCACCGTCCGCCTGTCGAGCGACACGATGCGCCCGACCTCCGCATTCGAGAGCCCCTTGGCGATGGCAAAGAGGATCTCCTTCTCCAGCCCCGACAGCTCCGGCCCCGCCTTCGCCGGCTCTTGCACGCCCTTGAAGTAGTCCCAGAAGCGCTTGGCCAGCCGCGGCTCGATCACCGTCCCGCCCGCGTGCACCTCCACGACGGCGTCGATGAGCTTCTTCCCGCTCGCGCCCTTGACCACGTACCCGGAGGCCCCCGCGCGCATCGCCTGGAAGACGTGGTCCTCGTCGTCGAACGAGGTCAGCACCAGCACATCCGGCGACGGCTCGAGCTTCTTGAGCGCCCGCGTCCCTTCGATGCCATCCGCGCCCGGCAGCTCGAGGTCCATCAGCACCACCTCGGGCGCGAGCTGCGGAACCTCGCGCAGCGCCTGCTCCACCGACCCTGCCCCGCCCGCGATGCGCGTGGCCTCGTGGCCCTCGACGAGCTTCCAGACCGCCTTCATCTGGCGCGGGTCGTCCTCGACGACAAAGACGGTGATGCGGTCGGGCATGGGGGGACGGTAGCACGAGGTGTGGACAGGCGATCGCGTCGGGGCTGCTCCTCGGGGGCAGGTGCGGTGGTGCAACGTGATCTTTTGGGGCGCTCCGGCCTTCGGCCTCCGCTTGTACGGGGGCTGCCCGCCCCCATAACGCCCCCAGCCCTTGTCGCGAATGGGTCCGGG
>JAFEBC010000791.1 GCA_018266095.1 Deltaproteobacteria bacterium | reverse complement strand
CGCAGCGGGACCGCGGGAACGCCCAGCGCGCCAGGAACATGAGCCAGATGACGATGAGCGTCTTCACCAGGAACGCGAACACTTGCAGCGTCGCCAGGATGAGCGTCGCCCACTCGCTGCCCGCGCCCTTGAACGCGTTGAACAGCGCCGGCTCGAAGTACGGGATGTGCCAGCCGCCCAGGAACATCGACGTCACGATGCCCGCGACCACCACCGTCTCCACGTACTCGGCGATGAGGAACATGCCGCTCTTGAGCCCCGAGTACTCGAGGAAGTAGCCGATGATCTCGCTCTCGCCTTCCGGCGTGTCGAACGGCGCGCGCTTGATCTCGGCCATCGCGGCCACGATGAAGAGCAGCGCGCCGATGGGCTGGAAGAGGATGCCCCACGCGGGCAGCCAGCCGAGCACGAGCGAGTTGTCGGTGCCGAGGCCGAGCGAGCTCTGCGCCATGCCCTGCGCGACCACCATGTCGTCCAGGCGCAGCGTGCCGAACACGATGAACGTGCCCACGAGCGTCAGGCCGAGCGTGACCTCGTAGCTGATGAGCTGCGCCGACGCGCGCAGGCCGCCGAGGAGCGCGAGCTTGTTGTCCGACGACCAGCCGGCGAGCGCGGTGCCGAACACGCCGAGCGAGGCGAGCGCGAACACGTAGAGGATGCCCCAATCGAGCCGCGCGACTTGCAGCGCGAACTGCTTGCCCCAGAGCGTGATCACGGGGCTCATCGGCACCACCGCGAAGAGGCAGAACGCGGGCGCGAAGGCCAGGAACGGCCCGAGGTTGAAGAGCACCTTGCTCTTGCGCGCGCCGATGGAGATGAAGTCCTCCTTGAACAACATCTTGAGCACGTCCGCGACGATGTGCGGCGTGCCGGCGAGCGGGCTGTCGATGCCGGGGAAGCGCGCGCGGTTCGGTCCCACGCGGTCCTGCATCAGCGCCGACCACTTGCGGTCCGCGAGCGTGAGCAGCGTGGCGAGCACCATCACGAACACGAGCAGCAGCACCACCACGTTGCCGATCGATTCGAACAGGCCGCCCGTCGGCTTGCCCACGCCGTCGAGCTGCGCGAGGCCGCGCACGATGAGCAACAGCGCCGCGCAGGTGCCGACGAGGAAGCCGATGAAGACAGCCCAGCCGCCGATCTGCCAGCCGAGCCAGTTGCCGACGGTGCGCTTGGGCGCGACCTCGGGGGCCTGATCGGCCGAGGCGAGTCGCGCGGAAGGAGTCGAGGTCGCGTTCATGGTCGTTGTCCTATTGAGCGGCCGGGCGCGGCGCGCGCGCAGGCCACTCCTTCGGCAGGAGGCCCGCGAGCACCTGGCCCTCGTCGGGGATGGCGTCGAGCGAGAGGCCGAGCAGGTCCGGCGTGCGCTCCGAGAGCTGCGCGAACGCAGCCGTGGCCGAGGTCAGCGGCGCGGTCTTGCCGAGCGCGGCGAGGAGCTTGTTGGCCCAGCCCCAAGCGGCCAGCGCCTCACCCTTGCCTTGCGACGTGGCCGGGTGCAGCCGCTGCAGACGGCCGTACCAGTTCAGGAACGAACCGTCCTGCTCGTACGCCGACGACACCGGCAGCACCACGTGCGCCTGCGCCGTCTGCGCGTTCTCGTTCTGCGCGAGCGCGATGAACACCTCGAGGCGCTCGACCTGCGCCGCGTGCAGCTCGAGCCCGTCCGTGCGGAACGCCACGAGAGCGCCAATGCCCGAGAGCGCGTTGTCGCCCCAGCCGTCGACCAGCGTCACGCCGAAGGCCTTCGCCGCCAGCTCCACGCCGTTCGAGTTCGGGTTCTTGTCGCCGCGGATGAGGAAGTCGTCGTGGTTGCCGCGCGGCTTGCCGCCGAGCAGCGCCTTCGCGCCCAGCTCCTTCGCGAGCAGCAGCGCGCCCGAGGCCTCCTCCATCGTGCACTGCGCGGAGATCCACACGCCCACGTTCGGCTTGCCCGCGAGCGGCGCGAGCAGCTTCTGCGCGGCCTCGATGGCGAGCTGCGGCCCCACATCGGCCCGCGCGTCACCCTTGCCCGTGCGCGCCCACTCGACGCGAGCGTCGTTGTGCGCGTGGTACGAGAGCCGGCCCTCGTCGCACATCCACACCTGGTTCACTTCCTCATTGCGCCGCGGCAAGAGGCGATAGAGCTGGTTCCCGCGCCCCTCCGCGTACACGTTGCAGCCGTTGCTGCAGCCCGTGCACACCGTCGGGCTCTTGTTCACGAACCACACGCGCGACTGGAAGCGGAAGTCGCGGTTCAGGAGCGCGCCGACCGGGCAGATGTCGACCGTGTTCCCCGCGTACGCCGAGTCGAGCGGCTGCCCCGGGAACGTCGCGATGAGCGAGTGATCGCCGCGGTTCACCACCGCGAGCTGCGGCTCCTGCGCCACCTCGTCCATGAAGCGCACACAGCGCGTGCACATGATGCAGCGCTCGGCGTCGTAGACCACCGTCGGCCCGAACTCCTCACGCTTGGGCTTGTTCAGCTTGTACGTGCGCAGGCGGCTCGGCTGGTGGTCGAGCTCCATGTAGTAGTCCTGGAGCTTGCACTCGCCCGACTGGTCGCAGATCGAGCAGTCCACCGGGTGGTTCAAGAGGTGGAACTCCATCACGCCGCGCTGGTTGTCCTTCACCGCGGGCGTGGTGGTGATGATCTTCAGGCCCTCGCGCACCTTCACCTGGCAGCCAGCCACGAGGCGTCCGGGCGCGTCGGCCGTCTCGACGAGACAGAGCCGGCACTGCGCCGCGATCGCGAGCCGCGGGTGATAGCAGAAGTACGGAATCGACACGCCGGCCCGGCGCGCAGCCTCGATGAGGTTGTCGCGCGAGTCGGCCTGCACGGCCACGCCATCGACCTCGACGTTGACCATCTTCACAGCCTGGGGAGCCGCCTGGGTTGCAGTGCTCACTGCTCGACCTCGCCGCCGATCATGTTGATGCTGTCGAAGATGGGAACCAGGTCCGCGAGCGCGTGGCCTTGCAGAAGCCGCGGCAGCGCCGACGTGATGGGGAAGCCGGGGGCGCGCACCTGGATCGCGTACGGCTTGCCCGCGCCGTTGGACACCAGGTGGAAGCCGAGCTCGCCGTTCGAGCCCTCGCTGTAGACGTAGACCTCACCGGCGGGCACCTGGATGCCCTCCATGATGAGCTTGAAGTGCGCCATCACGCCCTCGATGGACGAGAACACGTCCTTCTTCGGCGGCAGCGCCACGCGCCAGTCGTCCACCACGATCGGCCCCGGCGGGATCTGATCGAGCGCCTGCAGGATGATCTTCACGCTCTGCCGGATCTCCTCGAGGCGCACCAGATACCGATCGTACGTGTCGCCCTTCGTCCCGAGCGGGACGGTGAAGTCCATGCGATCGTACACGAGGTACGGATGCGCCTTGCGCACGTCGTAGTCCACGCCGCTCGCGCGCAGCGCCGGGCCGGTGAAGCCCCAGTCGAGCGCCTCTTCGCCGCTGATGACGCCGATGTTGCGCGTGCGGTCGATGAAGATGCGGTTGCGCGAGAGCAGCGCGTCGATCTCGTTCGTCAGCTCCATCACGCGCTCGAACGTCTTGCGCATCTTGTCCGGCCAGTCCGCCGGCATGTCCATGCACACGCCGCCCACGCGCGTCCACGAGGTGGTCATGCGCGCGCCCGTCAGCTCGCTCACGCGGTCCCACAAGAGCTCGCGCGCCTCGACGCCGTAGAGGAACACCGTGAACGCGCCCAACTCCAGCCCGATGGCCGAGCAGCACGTGAGGTGGTCGCAGATGCGCGAGAGCTCGCCGCCGATGACGCGCAGGTACTGGCTGCGCTCGGTGTCCTTCACGCCGAGCAGCTTCTCGACGCCCATGATGTAGCCGACGTTGTTCAAGATCGGCGACACGTAGTTCAGCCGGTCCGTGTACGGCAGCACCTGGTGCCACGTCGCGTTCTCGGCGCTCTTCGAGAACCCGCGGTGCAAGAAGCCGATCTCCGGAATGCACTCGACGATCGCCTCGCCGTCGACGGTGACGTTGAGGCGCACCGTGCCGTGCGTCGCCGGGTGGCTGGGGCCGAGCTTGATCTGCGTGAGTCCCGTCGAGGGCAAGTCCTCGTCGAGCGCCAGCGGATCGTGGTTCTGCGTCAGTTCGCTCATGGAAAGTTCCTATTCGACGACGCTGCTACGAAACGAGCACGGACCATTGGGGGTCGAGGGGGAGCGGAGCTCGCCCCTCGTGGAGGCGTCCGCGAGGACGCCGGATCGACCAAGGGCTTGGTCGAAGGACGCTCGCGGGCTGTTCCTAGTCATAGGTGGAAGGATCCACGTT
>JAFEBC010000790.1 GCA_018266095.1 Deltaproteobacteria bacterium | reverse complement strand
GGCATGGCCGCCACCGTGTCCGCGCCCGCGGTGCCATACGCCAGCCACACCTGGTTCGCGTCTGGCGAGCAGAGGTTCGCGCTGGGGATGTCCGGACGCACCACGAAGATGGTCGAGAGCGTGCTGATCGGCTGCGCCGAGTGCGAGCCGTCGCCGAACGCGTCGCTCAGCTTGTAGTTGCAGGTGTTGGTCGAGCTCGAGCTGCACCCGGTCAGCTTCGACGCGTAGCCCGTGTTGCTGATGCCGTCCGAGGCGTCGAGCTCCCACAGCGAGCCCTCGTCGTCGCCCACGTACACGGAGTTGATCTGGTCATCGAGCGAGCGGCTCAAGATGGACACGCCGGCCGGCGAGGTGTTGCCGGTGCCCTGCCCCTTGAGCGCGAGCGTCCCGCCCTGCCCGAGGTTGTAGGACGCGTCGTACGGGTTGTTCCACTCCCACAGCTTGGCGCCCGTCACCACGTCGATGGCGAAGACGTAGATGCCGTTGCCGCCCGGCTCGTTGGTGGCCACGAACGCCGCGAACACCGGCGCGTTGTTGCGGCGCAGCGTGCCGATGGAGACCGACTGGCTCGCGCCCAGGTGCGAGTAGTTGAAGAGGCCGCCCGTGCTGCGGCCCGGGTCCGTGCCCGGCGGCAGCACGTAGTTCGCCTGCGAGCAGCCAGACGAGCCGGTGCGGCACGCGTTCTGCCAGTTGAACGCCTGCGCGCGGCCGGTGGCGGTGTAGCCGATGTCGGTGTCCTGCAGCGGCACCGGCGCATAGGTGAGCGTGCTGTCGTAGCTCGACTCGATGTCCCACAGGAGCGAGGGCTTGAGCGGGTTGGTGATGTCAAGCGCGAAGATCTCGCGGTTCGAGTCGCCGGCCGAGGCCACGAGCACGGTGTGCCAGGTGCGCGTCCCCGAGCCGTTGAAGTCGCCGAACACGTCCGCGACCGCGGGCGAGGCGTCCACGCGCGCCGCGTTCGTCTTGAGGAGCGGCAGTTGGCCCGGCGGGATGAAGGCCCACAGCTCCGTCCCGCTCACGGGCGGCACGAACACGCTGCCGAACGAGGTCTTGAACTTGGTGGAGGCGGACGCGTTGACCGTGGTGATCGCGGTGGCCGGCCCGGTGTAGCCGATGTCGTTCAGGTCGGACGCGATGTAGAACGCGTGCAGTTGCCCGTCGAGGCCGCCCACGTACGCCACCCACGGACGGTGCTTGGTCGACGGCGCCTCGGGGATGAGCGAGCTCGGCCCGATGATCGCGGGCTGCGAGTGGACGATGCCGCCCAGGCTCGCCGTGTTGTCCGCCGACGACAGGTCACAGTCGGCCGCCGTCGGGCTGAGGATGGGCGCGCCCGTGATCTTGTTGGTCGCGTAGCAGTAGCCGCGGATCATCTGCACCATCCACTGCGCCTTCTGCAGCTCGGAGGTGACGAGGAAGTCGTTGGGGTTGTGCGTCGAGTCCACCACGTCGGCCTTGCCCAGCGTCAGCTCCAGCGCCGCCTGCAGAGCGCAGACGCCGTCGGGCGAGTTCCCCTGCATGCCGAGGTAGGCCCCGGACACCGTCGAGGAGGTGGACACGATCGAGTACTGATCCACGCAGGACGCGCTCGTCAGCGTGCTCGCGTCGAAGCTCTCCGGCGACCAGCCGACCTGCGCGACGCCCACACCGTACGCCGCCGTGTACGACGACAGCGTGGCGCCCGTGCTGGAGAGGAGCTGGCTCGAGTCGTTGGTGACCTGGCCGCCCAGGTACGTGAACAGGTTGCGCGAGCCCGGCAGCGGCAGCACCGCCGAGTACTGCAGGCTCGTGCCGCCGTACGCGTTCGCGCCCGCGCTCAGCGACGCGAGGTTGTGGATGCGCAGATTTCCCGTGTGATACGGGAACTGCCACACCGCCGCCTGGCCCGGGGTGTAGTTGCGGAACTGATCGGACACGCCCTGGCTGAGGATGCGGAAGTAGGTGCCCACCGCCGCCTGCGCCGACGACGCCACCACCGGATTGCTGGTGGTGTTGAAGATGGTCGGACCGACGAACGTGGACTCCTTCACGTCGACCACGAAGCCGAGCGAGAGCACGGTGTTGAGCGCGATGCGCGTGCCGGCGACGTCCGGCGTGTAGTTGTGTCCGGCGAGGTAGACGATCGAGGCCTTGCGCTTGTCGTTGCGGCGCTGGATGAAGGTCGCGTTGTCGGCCACCGCGGCGCCGCGCAGCGTGGTGTTGTTCTTGGTGACGTCGTTGCTGGCGACGGTGAACAAGAGCGGCAGCACCGAGCCGCTGGACGAGTACGTGGTGGACGACGCGAGGGGCCAGTAGTTGGCCACGCCGCCCGTGTACGAGAACCAGCGGTAGTCGCCGATTTGCGAGAACGAGTTGCCGGGCTGCGCGTAGTTCACGCACTTGCTGCCGGACGCCTTGGTCGGGTCGGTGCAGTTGTCGAGACGGATGCCGGTGAGGCTGCCGCCGCTGGCGACGTCGTGCACCAGCGTCGTGCCGGGGTTGGTGGTGTAGCCGGTGCAGTTCGGGTTCGCGATCGGGCACGTCAACGACGCGGTGCTGCTGGTCGCGGTGACCCAGCGCTCGTTCGGGTGACAGTAGCTGGGGTTGGAGGAGGTCGTGTCGACGGTCGGCGAGGTCTTGTAGCCCGGGTTGCACGCGACGTCATAGGTCGTGGAGTTGGCGATCGCCGAGTCGACCTCGTCCTTCCAGACCGCGCCCTCGAGCAGGCCGATCGACGCGCACTCCGCCAGGAAGCCGCGCGAGTTGTTGGTGTCGTCGAGGAAGGTGCCGATGTTGCCGAGCGCCTTGTTGATGCAGGTGCGGTCGCACGTGTCCGCGGCCGACGAGGTGCTGCTGAGCCGCCACGGCCGGCCCTCCCAGTGCGGCGCCCAGACCACCGAGTACAGCGGCCTCCCGCTCGCGTCGGTCTGGTTGATGATGTTGTTGGCGACGTCGATCACGTCGAGGTTGTCGTAGATCTGCCCCGACACGCCCGCGCCCGCGGGGCACATGTTCCAGTTCAACGTGTAGCCGGTCTTCGAGTTGTAGTTCGACGGCTGCACCGCCGTGTAGCCCTTGTTCACGCTGGAGGCCGGGCACCCGCCGGCGCCCACGAAGTCCAGGCCTGCCGACTTGAGGTAGTAGACGAGCTGCGCGCCCTTGATGCCGGTGGGCGTGCCCACGATGGTGCTGGTGGTGCTGGTCGTGCTGGTGCTCATCGGGTCCAGGTCGTTGCGGGCCTTCAAGGTCAACACCGAGTAGCCCTGCTCGTCGGCGTAGTCGTGGCCGACCGTCTGGATGAGGCCGATGCGCGGCGGGCTGCCGTTCATGCGCTGGCTGTCGTTGGCGCTGAACTGGACCAGGGCCTTGTGGATGTTGACGTGGTGCACGTTGGCGTACGCGTTGCCGTTCTCGCCCGAGCTGAAGGTCGCCTTGCCGCCCGACGAGGACCAGTTGCAGGTCGCCGCCGACGACGAGGTGGCGAACGCCTGGAACGAGATGGGGTTGTTGTCCTTGTCCACGGCGACCGTGGAGGAGGTCGAGAGCAGGTAGCGGAACGCGTTGGCGTCGGTCGCGCCGATGACGAAGGCGCCGCCGCTGTACTGGATGGTGGACACGTTGGTGGAGGGGCTCGCGGTCGAGCGCACGAGGGTCGAGGCGTAGTTCGGGAACGCCAGCGCCTGCCCGTTGGTGT
>JAFEBC010000078.1 GCA_018266095.1 Deltaproteobacteria bacterium | reverse complement strand
TCAGGCGGAAGAAGAGATCCTCGCGGAAGTTGCCCTCCTGGACCTCCTTGGCCAAGTCACGATTCGTCGCGGCCACCACGCGGCAATCGACGTCGATGATGTTGCTGCCGCCGACGCGCCGCACCTCGCGCTGCTCGAGCACGCGCAGCAAGCGCGGCTGCATGTCGAGCCGCAGTTCGCCGATCTCGTCGAGGAAGATGGTGCCGCCCTGCGCGCGCTCGAACGCACCTTCGCGCGCGTTGGTGGCGCCGGTGAACGAGCCCTTCTCGTGCCCGAAGAGCTCGCTCTCGATCAGATTCTCCGGAATGGAGCCGCAGTCGAGGACGACGAACTGCCCGCGCCGCCCGCTCTGCTCATGCAGCGCGCGCGCGACCAACTCCTTGCCCGTGCCCGTCTCGCCGGTGATGAGCACGGACACGTCCATCGGCGCGATCTTCTTGAGCAGGCCGAAGATCTGCCGCATGCGCAGCGAGCGCCCGACCATGCCGGCGTAGAAGCCGTCGCGATCGGTCTCGACGACGATGTCCTCGTCGATGGGCGAGAAGAGCACCGACGAGTCGCCCACCAGGATCGACATGCCGGGCGAGAGGTACGCCTTCTCCACGCGCTTGCCGTCGAGCCAGGTGCCGTTGGTCGAGCCCAGGTCCGTGAGCAGCCAGCCGTTGTCGGTGAACTGAATCTCGCAGTGGTGGCGCGAGACCTTCTTGTCGTCGAGCGCGAGGTCGTTGCCGGTGCCGTCCTGGCCGGGCGGGACGCGCGCGTTGCCGACGCGGATGCGCTCCTTGTCGGTCGAGACCTCGCGGCCGGCGGCCGGGCCCGTCTGCACCACGAGGCGGGCCTTGCGCAGCTTGATGTGCGTGCGCGTGTCGACGATGACGGTGTGTTCGGTGCGCTCTTCTTCCTCGAAGAGGTCGCTCGCCGAGGTGTCGCTCTCGCTGACCATGTGTAGGACACAATACGATGTGGGGTGAAAAACGTCACCAATCCGTTGATTTCCGTCACGTCGCGTCACGGCGCGTGCCTTGCAAACTCTTCAAAACGGAGTCGCAAGGAGGGTCGCCCGTGAACCGCATTTCGAGCGCATGGAAGAGGCTGACGACGGCGGTCCAGGACCGTCCGTACAACCTGTTGGTGCTCTCGGACCTGCACCTGGGACAGGACCTGAAGGCGCCCAAGGCCGCGCAACGTCAGGCAGAACCGCGCGAGGGCAAGCTGGACAAGGAGCTCGTGCGCTTCCTCGACCACCACGCGACGCACCGCGTGTCCGACAAGCCGTGGCGGCTGGTACTGGACGGTGACATCGTCGACTTCGTCGCGATTACCCTGACACCCGTGCCCGGGTCCGACATCGGTTTCCCGATCAGTCAGGAAGAGCGGCGCGACGGTCTGGCTGCCGAAGAAGACAAGTGTGTGTGGAAGCTGCGCCGGGTCTCCGACAGGCACCCGGCCGTGTTCGACGCGCTCGCCCGCTTCGTGCTGGCGGGGCATGAGGTGCACGTCATCCGCGGGAACCACGACCCCGAGTTCGCCTTCGCGGGCGTGCAGGCGGCGTGGCGCGAGCTGATCATCGAGCGCTGCGAGGCGATGGCGGCCGAGCGCGGTCAGTGCGCGGTGCACGAGGCGCTCGAGGACGCGCTCAAGTTCCACGCGTGGTTCTATCTGGAGCCGGGCTTCCTCTACATCGAGCACGGGAACGCGCACGATCGCTACTGCCTGCAGGAGGGCTTCTTCGACGTCGAGCCGGAGAACCGCCACGAGGGCAAGGCGCTGGCGGCGCGCGAGCTGGCGCTGCCCATGTCGTCGAATGTGCTGCGCTATTTCGTGAACCGCTACGAGGCCGCCGAGGAGGATCTCGCGGAGGCCGACTCGTGGGGCGCGCTGCAGTACATCGCGTGGATCTTCCGCGCCGGGAACCCGCTGCAGATCGCGGCGGACTACTTCGTGATGGTGGCGCGGCTGCTCTTGCCCATCGTGCAGAACTCGCTCGGGCTGACGAGACGGGCGGCGCGGCTCGCGGGCCGGGCCCTGAAGCGCGTGGGCGACGAGGAGCGGACGGCGTTCGCGCAGAAGATGCTCTCGCGATTCGCGGACGATTCGACGGGCGCGGCGCAGAAGCTGGCGCGGCTGGCGCAGCGGCCGGCGGAGGAGAGCCTGTTCGACGCGGCGCAGCTCTTCTACGTGGACCGCATGGCGCTCGCGCTCATCGCGCTCGTCGTCGCCGCGGTGTCGATGCATGAGCTGCCGGCGATGTGGATGAAGCTCTCCGCGCTGGTCGTGGTCGGCATGGCCTTCTCGCTCGGCAGCGCCGCCCTGGGCCGCCTGCGGAGGGCCGACGCGCACCCGCTGCTCCAGACCGCCGCGCGGCGCATCGCGCAGATCTTCGGCGTGCACTACGTGGTCATGGGCCACAGCCACAAGGCGGTCGACGAGGCGATCGGCACGCGCGCGCGGTACCTGAATCCCGGCTCGTGGACGACGGTGAAGAACGAGGGCTTCCCGCACATCGTGGTGGTGGGCCGCGAGGCGAAGCTCGTGCGCTGGCGCGGGCCGGCGGAGCAGGTGAGCGAGCTCGCGGAGATCGTGCGGGCGCGTGAGGCGCGGGAGTCGGCGGCGCTGGTGGCGCAGACGGCGGCATAGCGGCCGCGGTCCCGTGGCGTGGGGAGGGTTGCGCGAACTCCGCGGCCCCGCGGCGTGGGGAGGGTTGCGCCCTCCGGGAGGCTTGCGGCACGACCGGCACCTCGCGTCCGCGAGGTGCTAGGAGCTGCGACTGAAAACCTTGATGTGCCGCGCCTCAGTCGGGCGCAATCCCTCCCCACGCCCCGGGACCGCTCTTGGTCCGGGTGGGGGTGTGCAGAGAGTGGAAGTCTGGTGAGCTCTCCCACGCCCCGGGACCGCTCTTGGATCATGTGGAAGGTGCGCCGTCAGGCGTAGCGCAGGCAGTACACGGGGGGCAGGTGGTTCGCGAGGCAGTGCCACGTGTCGCCCTGGTTCGCTGTCGTCCAGAGGTTGCCGGTGGTCGAGCCGAAGGCCAGGTGATCGCCGCTGTCGTCGATGGCGAGGCTGTGGCGGTACACGAGGTCGTACGCGTGCTGGTTGGGCAGGCCGTTGCGCAGGACCTCGAAGCTGCGGCCGCCGTCGCGGGTGCGGGTGACGACGACCTCGCCCTCGATGGGCGCGCGCTTCTGGTCGCTGTGCGCGGGGATGAACTAGGCGGTGTCGGGCTCGCGCGGGTGCACGGCGACGACGAAGCCGAAGCTCGAGGGCTTGGCCTCGAGCTGCTCCCAGGTGGCGAGGTCGTCCTTGGAGCGGAAGATGCCCATGTGGTGCTGGCACCAGAACACGCGCGGGTCGCTGGGGCTCTGCACCACGTGGTGCGGGTCCTGGTTCTCGGGGTTCTCGGCCTGCTCGGGAGGGACGTAGCCGGCGCGCATGCCCTTGGTGTGCGCGGTCCAGGTGGCGCCGAGATCGCGCGTGCGCCAGACGCCGCCGGACGAGATGGCCACGACCAGGGTGCGCGGGTCGCGCGGGTCCACGCAGATCGAGTGCATCGCCGGCTGGTCCGCGCCGCCGCCGCCCCACCTCGGGCGCGTGGGGTTGTGCCAGAGCGACTCGATGAGCGTCCAGGTGGCGCCGCGATCCTCTGAGCGGAAGAGGCCGCCGGGGATGGTGCCGCACCAGAGCGCGCCGTCCTGGTCGGGCGCGGGCTCGAGCGCCCAGATGTTCTTGGTGGCCCAGTCGAGGTCCTTGCCCCACATGTCCTTGTCGGTACAGCCCGCGGGCTTGGGCGGGTAGGCCGGGATGGCGATCTCGGTCCAGGTCGCGCCGCGGTCTGTCGAGCGGTGCAGCTTGGGCCCGAAGTGACCGTGGTCGAGCACGGCGTACCAGGCGCCGTCGCGGCGGTCGACTGAGCACAGCGCGACGTTGTCCCCGAGGAACATGGCCTTGTCGAGGCGCGCAGCGGCGCCGCGTCCCTCGATGGTGAAGAGGCCCTTGCGGGTGGCGACGAGGAGCGTGGATGGGGACGCGTTGGACATGTCAGCCTCCTGAGAGGGCCTGCATCACGTAGATGGCGGAGCGGGGTTGCACGGCGTCGGAGAGGCGCTCGCGATCCTTGAGCTGCTCGCCGTCGACGAAGATGACCATGTGCCGGCGCAGGACGCCGCGCTCGTCGACGATGTAACCGCGCAGCCGCGGGTTCCCGGTGAAGACGGCGGCGAGGACCTCGGCGACGGTCGTCCCTTCTGCCTCGACGGTGGGGCAGTCGACGTGGCGCTTGAGGTTCTGGGTGAAGGAGACGGTGGCCATCGCGCAGGACGATAGCAGAGGGGTCGGACATCCGCGGGCCCGGGGCGTGGGGAGGGTTGCGCCCTCCGAGAGGCCTGCGGCTTGGAACTCCGCGGCCCCGGGTCGTGGGGAGGGTTGCGCCCTCCGAGAGGCCTGCGGCACGACCGGCACCTCGCGTCCGCGAGGTGCTGGGAGCTCCGGTCGATGGCCTTGATGTGCCGCGCCTCAGTCGGGCGCAATCCCTCCCCACGCCCCGGGCCCGCTCTGTGACTCGGTGGGTGGGTCCGGTGAACTCCCCCGCGCCCCGGACCCGCCGTGGGGCCTGTTGGGGTGCCTACACGTCCAGGCGCAGCGGGCCCAGCACGGCAGGGTACACAGCCATGATGGCGCGGCGGCGCTCGTCGTCGTCCTTGGCGTCCTTGATGCGCAGGCCGTAGGGGGAGATGGCGATGGAGATGTGGCCGAGCCTGGCTTTGGTCAGCAGGGCTTGGGCCATCTTCGCGAGCTCTTGCAGGCCTTCGATCTCGGAGTGGAACTTGGGGAGCTCGGCGGTGGTCAGGTGCTGGAGGTGCTTCATCCAGGGCGCGGCGCAGGGCTTGTCGATCACGGGCTTCTGACAGGCGCCTTCGGGGGCGGGATCGGCTGGCGCGAGGGGCTGATCGACGGCGAGCTCGTACACGCGCACGAGGCGGCGCTGGAAGACGAAGACGCGGGCTTCGCCCTTGGACACGGGCTCGATGAGGAGCTCGCCGGTGGGCAAGAGCTCGGTCCTGGCGACCGCGGGGGTGTCCGAGAGCGCGAGGTCGTACTCGGCGGGGAGCTTGAGGATCTTGGGCGTGTTCGACGTCAGCGCGAGGCGCTCGTCTGGCGGCGCGGCTTGGGCGCGGGAGGGCAGGGCGCAGAGGCCGAAGGTGAACGTGGCCAGCGCGGAAACAAATCGAACGATCGTGCGGATTGTTCCGCCCGCGCGCATCGGCCCGCGCAGCACGGCTACTCCACCGCGTCGGCGATGCTCTCGAACAGCCGCTTGCCGTCCTCGCCGCCCAGCACGCCCTCCGACAGTCGCTCGGGGTGCGGCATCATTCCCAGCACGTTGCCGCGCTTGTTGGTGATGCCGGCGATGTCGGCGAGCGAGCCGTTCGGATTCGCGTCGGGGGCGCCGCGCGTGCCGTCGGCGGCGACGTAGCGGAAGGCGACCTGGCCGTCGCCCTCGAGCTGCTTCAGGCCCTCGGGGTCGATGAAGTAATTGCCGTCGCCGTGGCCGATCGGAATGCGAATCGTCTCGCCCTTGGCGTAGCGCCGCGTCCACGGCGTGAGGGGATTCTCGACCTTCAGGTGCACGTCACGGCACACATAGCGCAGCGAATCGTTGCGCCGCATCGCGCCCGGCAAGAGGCCGGCCTCGAGCAGGATCTGGAAGCCGTTGCAGAAGCCGACCACGTGGCCGCCCCGCGCCGCGAACTTCTTCACTTCCTCCATGATGGGCGAGAAGCGGGCGATGGCGCCGGTGCGCAGATAGTCGCCGTACGAGAAGCCGCCGGGGAGGACGACCACGTCGGCGCCGCGCAGGTCGCGGTCCTTGTGCCAGACGAAGCGAGCCGCGCGTCCGAGGACGTGCTTGGCCACGTGGTAGACGTCGTGGTCGCAGTTGCTGCCGGGGAAGACGACGATCGCGAAGAGCACGTGGACTCCCTTACGCGCCGTCGCCGACGGATTCGATGCGGTACTCCTCGATCACCGTGTTCGCCAGCAGCTTGTCGCACATGGCCTTGAGCCGCTCACGCGCGCGCGCCGGGTCGGACTCCGAGAGATCGAGCTCGATGAGCTTGCCCAGGCGCACGTCCTGGACCTCCGGAAATCCGAGGTGCGAGAGGGCGTGCTGCACGGCCACTCCCTGCGGGTCGAGCACCGACTTCTTGAGCGTGACCACGACGCGGGCTTTCATGGGCGCGGAAACTAGCCTTTGAGGGTGCGGGAGACAAGGGCCGGGCGGCCGCGGCAGCCTCAGAGCGGGCAGAAGGCGGCCGAGGCCAGGTCGGCGGAGCGGAGCCACACGCCGCGCTCGTCGGAGGGCAGGTCGGGTGACTCCTCGACGTGCAGGGCGCCGAAGTCGCCGAGCGCGCTGTGGTGCCGGTGGCCGTGCAGGTAGAACGTGGGCAGGCGGGTGCGGTCCGCGAAGGCCTTGAGCTCCTCGACGAGCGAACGCGAGGTCTCGATGCGCGTCGAGAGGAAGCCCCAGATCCACCACGGGCTGTCCTGCAGCGAGGCGGCGGACAGGCGCGCGGGGCCGAGGAAGCGGTCGGCGGCGTCGCGGGTGAAGGCGTGGTGGCCCATCACGATCAAGGCCTTGGTGCCCGGTGGCGGTGTGCGCAGGAGCGCGTCGAAGCGGGCGCGTTGCTGCGGATCGAGGTCGCCCACGGCGCTGTCGCCGATGCCCGCGCTCTGGCGCGCGTTGGTGTCGAGGACGATGAACCAGAGGCCGCGCGCGGCGTCGAAGTCCGTCCAGGGGAAGAGCGAGTCCTGCGCGCGCTTCCAGAAGTCCACGTTGGGCGTGCGCGTGGCGACCCAGTCGCGCACCTCGGATGAGGAGTTGATGCAGAGGTTGGTGCACGGCATCTGCATCTTGGGCGCGTCGGGGTTGATGCAGTCGCTGAAGCACTGGTCGGAGCGGCGCTGCTGGGCCTCGAACTGCGCGTGCGTCGGGCGCGGTGGCTCGCTCTGCGCGAAGGCGGCGAGCGTGCGGCCATCGGGGATGCGCACGTCGGGCTGCACGCGCGCGGCGGCGCGGACGAAGCGGGCGAGATGGCGCGGCCGGTCGTCGACGTCGCAGTCTTCGGGGTCGTGCGCCGCGGCGTAGGCGGGGACGACGTCGTGGTTGCCGGGCGCGAGCAGCAGGTGTCCCGAGCGCTTGTCCAGCCAGGGCGCGAGGTTCTGCCACTCGGGCTCGACGCCGCCGTCGGAGAGGTCGCCGGTGATGAGCGTCCACGCGGGCCGCTTCGCGTCGAGCAGCCTGGCGAGCGCGTCGAGGTGGACGAGGCCGGAGTCCTTGCCTTCGCGGGTGCGCGGGCCGGCGGCGACGTGGAGATCGCTCGCGTGGACCCACAGCGGCTGCGTCAGCGAGGCGCACTCCGCGGGCACGGTGGGCGCGGTCTCGTGCACCTGCGCGAAGACCTCGGCGCCGCGCATCCAGGCGAGCGTCACCGGGCCGCCGAGCGAGGTGAGCGCGACGGTCACCGTCGCCACGCGCAGGAGCGACTGGTGGGGCCCCGCGCCGGCGCCAGCGATGGCCAGGACCGGCGCGAGGGCCGACACGGCGAGCGCGAGCAGCCAGAGCCAGCCAGGCGCGTCCGGCGGCACCCGCAGCTCGAGCAGGAAGAGCGCAGTCGAGCCGGCCGGCACCGCGCCGAGGACGACCCACACGAGGTTCCAGCGCCACGGCAGCTCGGGCCCCTGGTCGTCGAGCAGCTTCAGGCCGAAGGCCCCGGCGAAGACGAAGCCGACCAGGAACATCATGGGCCGCTCGCGGGCAACGGCGGAGGCGCGCTCTGGGCGCGGTGCACACGCACGAGGCGCACGCGGCGGTCGTCGCGCTGGGCCACCGTCAGCTCCAGGCCGCCCACGAAGAAGCGGTCGCCCGTCTGCGGGATCGAGCCCGCGCAGGAGTTCAAGAGACCGCCCAGCGTCTTGAAGGCGCCCTCGCCGTCCGGAAGTTGCGCGCCGAGCGCGTCGTTCACCTCGTCGATGCGCGTGTCGGCCGGGAAGATGGCGCTGCCGTCCGGCCCGAGCTTCAGGCCCTGCGGCGCGGCCTCGTGCTCCTCGGGGAGGTCGCCCACGATCTCCGACAAGATGTCCTCGATCGACACCACGCCCGCGAAGCCGCCGTACTCGTCCACGATGAGCGCGAGGTGCGAGCGCCGCTGCTGCATCTCGCGCAAGAGGTCGCCCACGGGCATGTTCCACGGCACCCACAGCGGCTTGCGCAAGAGGTCCTGCAGCACGATGAGCGACGGGTTCGCCAGGAGCGGGATCACGTCCTTGGCGTGCAGGACGCCCTTGATGTGATCGAGGTCGCCGTCGAACACGGGCATGCGCGTGTGGCCCTCCTCGGCGAGGAGGTCCGCGATCTGCTCGCGCGTGGCCTCGAGCGGGACGCCCACGACCTGCGTGCGCGGGACCATGACCTCACGCGCCTGGCGGCCGGCGAAGCTGAACAGGCCGTGGACCATCTCGGGCGGCGGCGCGGAGCCCTTGGTGCGCGCCTCGTTGCTGAGGATCTTCTCGATCTGCTCGAGCGGCGGCGGGGGCGGCGTGTAGCGCGCGGCGACGCCGCGGCGGATGAGCACGCGGTCAAAGAGGAAGAGCAGGAGCCGCACCGGCGGGCGCAAGAGGCGGCAGATGAGCCACGTGGGCCAGGCGAGCGCGATGGCCCACGCGAGCGGACGGTGGCCTGCGTAGGAGCGCGGCGCGAGGTCGAGCACGAGCGCAGCCGCCCCCGCGAGCACGCCGGCGAGGATCTGCAGCGGCAGGTGCGTCGCGCGCATGAGGCCCGGCGTGTTCGGGAAGGCCTCGCCGACCCACAAGGCGCAGATGACGGCCGCGAAGGCCAAGAGGCCGCTCGAGGCCGCGCGCAGGGCCGCCGCGGTGGGCTCGGGGTTGTCCTTCAGATCGAGCAGCAACTTGGCGCGCGATGAGGTGGCCGAGCGCTCGCTGGCCTCGCGGGCGTCCTCTTCACTGAGCGCGATGAGCGCCGCGTCGGCGGCCTGCAGGACCGCGCGGGTCACGAGTGCACCTGCGGCGGCGAACAGCTCGACCATGCAGGGAAGAGTAGCCGACGAGTGGTGGCGATGCGAGGATGCGCCGCTTGTTCACGACACGAAAGCTGTTGTTCATCATTGCAGGCGCGCTGACGCTGGGCGCGGCGCTGCGGCTCGCGTGGGCGCTCGCGCCGTCGCTGGCGGGCGTCGATTTCTATGCGTACGTGTGCTTCGCGCGCGACCTCATCTCGCCGCGGGGCGCGAGCGCGGCGCGGTTCGCGTACTTCCCGGGCGTGTACGTGTTCTGGGCCGCGGTGATGAAGCTGTGGGGCCAGTCGCTGCGCGACCTGCAGCAGGGCTATGTGACGCTCCTCTTCACGAACGCGGCGCTGTGCGCGCTGCTGGTGTTCCGCGCGCTCGGGCGCTCGTCAAAGGGCCCGTTGACGCCTCAGGCGCGCGTGCTCGCGGGCGCCTTCGCGTTCGCCTGGTGCCTCCTGCTCGATGTGCCGCTCGAGGGCTTCGTGGGCGCGACCGAGCCGATCGCGACGCTGCCGTTCCTGCTCGGGTTGCTCGCGTGGGGCGGCGCGCCGCTCACGGGTCGCGCGGGCTCGTGGCGGGCGCTCGCGCTGGGCCTGGGCATCGGCCTGGGCGTCTTCGGCAAGCAGCAGGCGCTCCTCGTGGCCTTCGGCTGGCTCGCGCTGGTGCCGGACGTGCTCGGCCCGAAGCCCCTGCACGCGCGCAGCACGCTGCTCCTGATCCCGATCGCCGCGGTGGGCACGCTGCTCTCGGCGCTGCAGCTCTCCGGCGGCCTGTCGGCGCTCGTGCGCGGAGTGCAGAC
>JAFEBC010000789.1 GCA_018266095.1 Deltaproteobacteria bacterium | reverse complement strand
TTCTTGGCCGCGAGAGACTCCGCAGCCTCTCCGCAGTACGCATCGAGGAAGCCCAGCACGGCCGCGTCCGAGTAGACCTGCATCGCCGGGATGGTCGAATTGACCTCCAGCGCCTGCGGCCTGCCTTGCTTGTCGACGAACCAGTCCACGCGGGCGACCAAGAGCTCCTCGGCCTCGCGCCACCGCGTCCGCAGCGCCTCGTGCTCGAGCGGCGACAGGTGCTCGAACAGCACCTTCACGCGCTCCGGCTTCTTCTCGATCACCTCGCGCGCCACCTTCGTCAGCGCCGACACGAGCAGGTGCGCGGCGCGGCCCAGGAACGTCAGCTCCTCGCGCGGCAGCGACACGGGCGAGAGCACGAGCGGAATCTCGTCGGTCCCGCGCATCAGCCCGCGCGCCGACGCCGCCTTCTGCGCCGCCACGCCAAAGGCATCACGCCGCGCCGGGTCCAGCCGCGTGATCCACGCGTCCGCGCGGGTCGCGGCCTCCGTCAGCTCGAACAAGTGCAGTCGCTGGGTGTCCACGTTCGCTATGTACGCTCAAGCGGGCTCGACTTCCAAGGCATCGTCGATCGCATCCGGCGCGTCCGCATTCTCGCCCGCGTCCACCAGCGTCAGCTCCGTCACCTCAGGCCGCGCGCCCAAGCGCACCATCGGCACCACCGAGCCCGCGCCGCGGTTCACGTAGAGGAAGCTCTGCCCCGCCCGGTACAGCCCGGCCACGAAGGGCGTGATGAAGCGCGCGAGCGAGAGGCTGCGGTGCAGCCACAACAGCGCCACCTGCCCGCCGTGCGTGTGCCCCGAGAGCTGCAGCTCGATGCCCGCCTTCTGCGCGAGCGGCCAGGTGTTCGGCTGGTGCGAGAGCAGCACCACGGGCGCGTTCGCGGGACGTCCGCGCAGCGCGGCCTCGAGATCGAAGCGGTCCGACCACACGTCATCGACGCCGCACAGCCACAGCTTGTCGCCGTCCTTGGGCCCGAGCAGCACGCCGCGGTTTCTCAGCACCTGCACGCCCGCCTTCTGCAGCGCGGCCTCCACGCGATCGGCGCCCGCCCAGAAGTCGTGATTCCCGAGACACGCAAAGTGCCCCAGGTGCGCCGGGATCGACGCGATCGCCTCCGCCGCCTGCTGCGCGAACTGCGGCGCGTTGTGCACGATGTCGCCCGTCACCACGACCACATCGGGCGAGAGCCGCGCCGCGCGCTGCGCGATCCGCTGCAGCCTGCGCCGCGAGATGTGCCGGCCCGAGTGCAGATCCGAGAGCTGCACGATGCGCAGCCCGCGCAGCGTCCGGGCGAGGCCGCGCACCGGCACCTGCACCACCTCGCGCCGCAGGAGCGACGAGCCCAGGAGCGCGCCATACGTGGCCAGGACGAACGGCAGCACCGCGAGCGCGAGCGGAAGCTCCAGCGGCGCGCCGCGCACGAGGCCCACGAGGCCCGCGATGGGCGCGAACACCGCCAGCACCAGCGCATAGAGGAAGCTGCCCAGCCACCACGCCGTCCACACTTGCAGCACGAGGCCCGTCACGCCCTGCGGCAACAGCGAGCGCCGCTTGCGCCGGACCGCTTCGATGAAGAGCGGCACGTTCAGGGAGAGGAGGAGCCCCGGCACAGACCAGCCCAACGCGCGCTGGCCGTGCGTGGCCATCCAGCCCAAAAAGTGTGTCGCCGCGAGCACTTGCGGCACGACCATCCCCGCGAGGAGGAGCACGTAGAAGCGGACTCTGCGCATCGGAAGAGAGACGTTAACGCGCCGCGAGAACGCGCGCATCAGGCGGATCGCGGGCCTGTGCCCACGCTGCACACCTCCACCCCGCCCGAGGCGCCTTTCCCGACCCGTGGCGCTGGAATTGACCACCCTCGGGATCACTCTTACTGTTGGCCCATGGACGAGATCAGCCTCGACCTCCCAGTCGTACCTGGAGTCGAATTGCTCCAGCGCGTGCCGCTCTTCGCCAAGCTCGGCTACGAAGAGACGATGGCGCTGGCGCAGATCAGCCACGTCGAGACCCGCGCGGACGGCGAGATCGCCATCCACCAGGATTCGCTCGGCAGCGCGCTCTTCATCCTCAAGGAGGGCAAGGCGATCGTCCGGCGGCGCGATCCGATCACGGGCGACGTGAAGGATCTGGCCACGCTCACCAAGGGCGAGCTCTTCGGCGAGATGTCGCTCATCGACGATCAGCTCGCGTCGGCCGATGTGGCGGCGTCGGGGCCGGTCGAGCTCCTGGTCATTCCGCGCAAGGCCTTCGAGGCGCTCCTCGCCTCGGACGAGCGGCTCGCCATCAAGGTCTTCAAGTGCTTCTGCCGTGCACTCAACGACAAGCTGCGCAAGGCGAACGGACGCATCGCTGAGCTGTCGGCCAAGAAGGCGGGGGCGTAAGCGATGGAGCAACGGACCTTCAATCAGCTCCTCGCGGCCGCGGTGAAGAACGGCGCGTCCGACGTGCACGTCAAGGCCGGGGCGCCGCCTGCGCTGCGCATCAACGGCGCGCTCTTGCCCGTGAAGGTGCCGGCGCTGATGCCGGACGACACCAAGAACATCGCCAAGTTCATCCTCGCCAACGCGCGCTGGAAGGGCGACATCGACGACCTGCGCGACTGGGACACGAGCTACGCGGTCGAGGACGTGGGCCGCTTCCGCTGCAACATCTTCCGGCAGAAGGGCAACTTCGCGCTCGTGCTCCGCGCGATCCCCTTCAACGTGCCGACCATCGAATCGCTCGGGCTGCCGCCTGTGGTGAAGGCGATGAGCGAGTACGAGCGTGGCCTGATTCTGCTCACGGGGGTCACTGGTTCAGGCAAGTCGTCGACGCTGGCCGCGATCGTGCGGCAGATCAACGAGACGACGCGCGCGCACATCTTGACCATCGAGGACCCGATCGAGTTCCTGCACGAAGACAAGCTGTCGCGCGTGGTGCAGCGCGAGATCGGGCCGGACACGAGCACGTTCTCGGCGGCCCTGCGCGCGGCGCTCCGTCAGGATCCGGACGTCATCCTCGTGGGCGAGATGCGCGACACGGAGACCATCGAGATCGCGCTCAAGGCGGCCGAGACGGGCCACCTCGTGCTCTCCACGGTGCACACCACGGACGCCGCGCGCACCATCTCGCGCCTCGTGGACGCGTTCCCGGCGGAGGCCCACGATGGCGTGCGGCACCGCCTGGCCGAAAATCTCAAGGGCACCATCTCGCAGCGCCTCTTGCCGCGCGCCACGGGCAAGGGTCGCGTGGTCGCCGCCGAGATCATGGTGAGCACCGAGTCGATCAAGGAGTTCATCGTCGACAAGGAGCGCACGCACGAGATCTCCGAATATCTCGCCAAGAACCGCGACGTGTACGGTACACAGGCGTTCGATCAGCACCTGTCCGAGCTGTACAAGACCGGACAGGTCACGCTCGAGGTGGCGACGGCAGCGTCGTCCAACCCGAGCGACTTCGAGAGGGCGTTGAACTTTGAGTAGCACCCGCACACAGACGACGCGCCGCTGGCTCCTGGCGCTCCCGCTCGCGTGGGGGCTCGCCGCGCTGCCGCTGCGCGCGCAGACCCCGCCGGCACCTCCGCCGCCTGCGCCGGGCGCGTCCACGTCCACGCCGCAAGTCGGTGGCGCGGGCGGCGATGGCGCCAAGGCCAAGCAGGCCACGCTCGTCATCGAGGAGACGAGCACCTCGGCCGAGCCGCCTCCTCCGGCGCCCGTGGGCGAGGAGCGCGCGGCCATCGGCGAGTACATCCGCGGCAAGGTGGACGACGTGCAGGACTGCTACCGCGCGCGCATCCGCGTGGTGCCGACGCTGCAGGGCAAGCTGGTGGCGCGCTTCGACATCGGGCCCTCGGGCAAGGTCATCGGCGCGACGGCGGAGGGCATCGCCGACACGCAGCTCGTCGCGTGCGTGGTGGGCGCGGTGCGCAAGTGGGAGTTCGACAAGCCGGCCTCGGGCGGCAAGCTGCGCGTGGCGTACCCGTTCATCTTCAGGCCGCAGCCGGTCGACCGGTAAGGGATCAGGGTGCAGCTCCAGGTCACGCCGCTCGGCACCAGCGCGGGCCGGCCGACGCTCGTGCGTGGCGCGTCGGCGCTGGCCATCTCGACGGCCACGGGCTGGATGATGTGCGACTGCGGCGAGGGCGCGCAGACGGCGGCGCAGCGGGCGGGGCTGTCCCTGGCGCGGCTCGACGCGGTGCTCATCACGCACCTGCACGGGGACCACTTCAACGGGCTCCCGGGGCTGCTCGGCTCGCTGGGGCTGGACGGGCGCGAGCGCACGCTGACCGTGGCCGGCCCGCCCGGCATCCACGAGGCGCTGCAGACGCTCGCGCGCGTGGGGGCGCTGGGCATCGGGCCGCTCGACCTCAAGCTCCTGGAGCTCAGCGGCGACGGCGGCGAGCTGCCGGGCCTGGGGGTCGAGTCGGGCCTTCAGGTGTCGTGCGCGCCGCTGTCGCACCGCATCGCCACTTACGGGTATCGCGTGAGCTTGCCGGACCGCGCGGGGACGCTGGACGTGCAGAAGGCGCTCGCCGCGGGCGTGCCCTCGGGGCCCCTGCTGGGTCACCTCAAATCGGGCCGGTCGATTCGGCTCGCGGATGGTCGCGAGCTGTCGGCGCAGGACTTCCTGGGCCCCACGCAGAAGGGCATGGCGGTGGCGTACACGCTCGACACCGTGCCGTGCGAGGGCGCGAAGCGGCTTGGGCGCGAGGCGGATCTGCTGGTGCATGAGGCCACCTACGAGCACGCCCGGCAGGAGCTGGCGCGCCTGCGCGGGCACACCACGGCGCTGGAGGCCGGCGAGATCGCGCGCGACGCCCAGGCGAAGAGGCTCCTGCTGACGCACTTCTCGCCCTCGGTGCGCGGCGAGGAGCTGGCCGAGGAGGCCTCGCGCGTGTTCGCGGGGACGATCGCGGCCCGGGATGGCGAGCCGGTGGTGCTGGAGTCGGTGCGGGGAAGCCCCGCGCCTACTTGAACTCCGCCCGCAGCTTCAGATATCCCGCGAGCTCGAACTCGTCCCCGTGCTTCAGGGTGCGCTCCTTGATGCGCTTCCCCTCGAAGAACGTGCCGTGCTCGGTGTTCTCGTCCCGCAGCGTCCACACGCCATCGGTCTCGTAGATGGTCAGGTGCTTGGTCTCGATCTGCGGCGAGTTGATCCAGATGGTGTTGCGCCGCCCCGTGCCCAGCGTGCACGGCACGTCGATGACCTCGATGGGCAGGCCTCGATCGAGCCCGCGGCCGACGAGCAGCAAGAACAGCCGCTTGGGCAGACCGGACGGCCCGCTGTGGTCGACCGGCGCCTCCTTGGGCTTGGCGGCGGCCTTGGCCTCGGGCTTCGCCGCGCCCAGCCCGATGCGCTCGGCCAGCTCCTGCAGGGCCCGCTGCGTGGCCTCGGCCTCGGTCACGCCCAGCGAAGCAGCGAGCTGCGCGGCGAGTGAGGGCTGCTTGGCCTTCTTTGCGGGGGCCTTCTTGGCGGTCGCCATCGAGCGTCCTTTCGAGGTGGGCCAGGGACTGTATCAGGCCTGCGCGGGCTCCACGAATGCGTCGTGCAGCTTGCGCACCGCGTCCTTGCCGCTCTCCTTGGGCAAGAGGAACGAGAGCCGCAGCGGGCCGGTCAGCGTGGCGAAGACCTTGAAGTCCTTGAGCGCCTCCTGCGCGCGCGCGAACGGCTCCAGCGAGGCGCCCAGGCCGCTGCCCACGATCGACACCTGCCCGAGCCCGCGGCGCACGTCGATGCTGGGCCCGGTGAACTCCTTGAGCGCCTTGAGCAGGGCCTCGGGGCCGTGCACGTTCTCGAGCGGCACCAAGGCGAAGGTGGCCGCGTTGTCGCTCCACACCTCGCGCGGCCAGGCGCCGTTCGCGTGCAAGAGCCGCATCAGCTCGCCGAACATCGCGCCGCCCGACGCGCGCACCACCAAGAGGTCCGTCTCGATGGCCACGCCCGAGATGCGCAGCTCGCGGCGCGCGGTCTTGGCCACCTGCGTGCCCGGCCCGCTCTGGAAGGTCGAGCGCGCGTGGATGGTGATGCCGCGGTCGCGCGCGAACTCCACCGCCTGCGCGTTGAGCACCTTGGCGCCCGCCTGCGCCAGCTCCTGCATCTCCTCGTGCGTCAGCTCCGAGAGGCGCCGCGTGTCGGGCACGATGCGCGGGTCGGCGGTGTAGACACCGTCGACATCCGAGCAGATCTCGCAGACCTCGGCCTCCAGCGCCGCCGCCAGGGCCACCGCCG